>CAZHGG010000610.1:0-4482 GCA_964531755.1 uncultured Polyangiaceae bacterium | reverse complement strand
GTGCGCGTCGCTGTTGACCACCACCAGGACGCCGGCGTCACGCGGTTGTCGCGCGAGGTGCTCGTCGACGTCGAGGCGCGTGGGCGAGCTGTTCAGCTCGATCGCCACGCCGGTGCGCGCGAGGGCCGCGAGCACGGCCTCCATGTCGAGCGCCGCGGGCGGCCGGTGGCCGAGCTGCCGGCCCGTGGGGTGCCCGAGGCAGTCGATCTTGCCCGACTCGATCGCGCGGACCACGCGGCGGGTGAGCTCCTCGCGCGGCATGTCGAGGCGCTGGTGCACGCTGCCGATCACCCAGTCGAGCTCGTCGAGCGCGTCGTCGAGATCGAGCGCCCCGTCGGCGAGGATGTCGGCCTCGAGCCCCGCGAAGAGCCGCAGCTCGCCCTCCTGGGCCGCCTCCACCTCGCGGAGCACCTCTCGCTGCGCGCGCAGGCGCTCCCGCGTGAGGCCGCGCACGAACCCGAGCGACTCCGAGTGGTCGGTGACGGCCAGGTAGCTGCGCCCGAGGGCGCGCGCCGCCGCCGCCATCTGGGCGAGCGTGCTCTTGCCGTCGGTCTCGGTGGTGTGCGAGTGCAGATCGCCGCGGAGATCGGCGAGCTCGACCAAGCGAGGCAGCGCGGCGCTCGCGGCGGCCTCCACCTCGCCGCGGTTCTCGCGGAGCTCGGGCGGCATCCACGCGAGGCCAATCGCGGCGTACACCCCGGCCTCGTCCTCGCCCGCGACCTTCTTCCCCGCGGCGTCGAACACGCCGTATTCGCTCACCTTGAGCTTGTTTTTCACGGCCAGCGTGCGCATCGCGACGTTGTGGTCGCGCGAGCCGGTGAAGTACTGGAGCGCGGCGCCCCACGCGGCGGCGGGCACCACGCGGAGGTCGGCCTGCATGCCGCCCTCGAGCACCACGCTGGTCTTGGTCTCGCCCTGGCCGAGGATCTCCACCACGTCGGGCGCGGCCACGAACGCGCGCATGATGGCGGCGGCGTGCTCCGGCAGCGCGGCCACGAGGATGTCGAGATCACCGACCGTCTCCGCGCGACGGCGGAGGCTGCCCGCGGGCTCGCACGCGAGCACCCCGGGCACCGCGCGCATCCGCGCGCAGAGGGCGTCGGCCGCGAGCCACGCCTCGGCGAGCGGCCTCCGCTTCGGCGCCTCGGCGCGCTTTCGCCACGCGGCGATGGCCAACACGAGCTTCTCCTCGCGCTTCGCCCCGAACCTCGGGAGCTCGCGGAGTCGCCCCTCCTTCGCCGCCGCCTCGAGCTGGTCGATCGAGGTGATCCCCCGCTCCTTCCAGACTTGTTGCGCGGTCTTGAGGCCGATGCCGGGCACGTTCATGAGGTCGGTGAGACCGGGCGGCAGGGTCGCCCGGAGCTCGTCGGCCTCCGCGAGGCGCCCGCGCTCGAGCAGCTCGCGGATGCGGCGCGCCACGCCCTCCCCCACGCCGCGGACGCCCTCGAGCTTGCCGGCCGCCGCGAGGTCGACCAGGCTCTCGCCGAGCCCCTCGATCGCGCGCGCCGCCGAGCGGAAGGCGCGGACCTTGAAGGGCACGATGCCGCTCAGCTCTTGCATGTCCGCGAGCTCCTCGAGGGCCCGGGCGATGGCGAGGTTGTCCACGGTGCCAGTGTAGGCGATCTGCGAGGCCGACGCCCCGCGGTCCGCGCCTCACCCTTCCCCGCCCTCTCCCGGCGCGCGCCGGGTTCCGCTACGCTGGCGAGCGCATGGCAATGGACAACCGCGCGAGCGCGCTCGCCGATCTTCGCGCCCAGGTCGGGGGCGTGCTCCGCGGCAAGGCCGAGATCGTCGACCAGGTGCTGGTCGCGGCGCTCGCGGGCGGGCACGTGCTCCTCGAGGACGTGCCCGGCGTCGGCAAGACGACGCTGGCGAAGGCCTTCGCCCGCTCGCTCGGCGTGTCGTTCGCGCGGGTGCAGTTCACCCCCGATCTGCTCCCGTCGGACATCCTCGGCTCGCTCGTGCTCGACCGCGACGCTGGGACGTTCTCGTTCCGAAAAGGTCCGATCTTTACTCACGTGTTGCTCGCCGACGAGATCAACCGCGCCTCCCCTCGCACGCAGTCCGCGCTGCTCGAGGCCATGAGCGAGGGCCACGTCACGGTCGACGGCGAGACCCACGCGCTGCCCCCGCCGTTCGTGGTGCTCGCGACCCAGAACCCGTCGGATCACCACGGCACCTATCCCCTCCCCGAGGCCCAGCTCGACCGCTTCCTCGTGCGGCTCTCGATCGGCTACCCGAGCCACGCCGAGACGCTCGAGCTCCTCTACGCGCGCGCGACCGTCGATCCGCTGGACGCGCTCGCGCCGCGGCTCCCCGAGGGCGGCCTCGTGGAGCTGCAGCACGCGGCGCGGGAGATCCGCGTCGATCGCGAGGTGGCGAGCTACCTCGTGTCGCTGATCGAGCGCACCCGCGCCCACCCCGACGTCGAGCTCGGGGTGAGCCCCCGAGGCGCGCTCGGCCTCTTCCGCGCGAGCCAGGCGCGCGCGCTCTTGCTCGGGCGGCGCTTCGTGGCGCCCGACGACGTCGCGGCGCTCGCCGTGCCCGTGCTCGCCCACCGCCTGCTCCTCGGCCCCGAGGCCAAATACGCGGGACGCCGCGGCGAGGGGGTCATCCGAGCGATCGTCGAGAGCGAGCCGGTGCCTGCGTGAACCTGGACGTGAGCCCCGCAGGGGCGAAAGAAGGCCTATGGCGGGCCCGAGCCGCGGGCGAGGTGTCGCCATGAAGATCGACTGGGAGCGGCTGAACCACGTGTTCATCCCCGTGCCCACGGCGGAGCGCCGGCGCCGCAAGAAGCCCATGTCGCCGCGGCTCGCGTGGCTCCTCGAGCTGCTCTTCTCCGTCACGAGCGTGGGCCGCGCGCTGTTCCTCGTGGGCGCCGTCGTCGGCACCCTGTCGCTGGCGGCGCCTCGCTCGCGCCTCGCGTTCGTGTCGGGCACCGCGCTCGGGCTCTTCGCGGTGTCCCTCGCCGCGCGCGGGCGCTTCCGCGTGCGCGACGGGCGCGCCCGCCTCGAGCAGGCCACGCGCGTCACCGTGGGCGAGGCGCTCGAGGTGCGCGTGCTCGTGGACGCGCGGGAGCGCGCGTGCGAGCTGTCCGTCCGCGGGCCCTTCTTGCCTTATTTTGCGCGCTACGAGGGGCCGCCACCCACGCTCACCGAGGAGCGAGGCACCCGCACGCTGGCGGCGACCGCGCGCGTGCGGTTCCTGAAGCGCTCGGATCTGTTCCTCGGGCCGTTCGCGGTGGCGCGCCGCCTGCCGTTCGACGTCGTGGGGGGACCGCCGCTCGAGACCGAGCCCTTCCGCATCAAGATCGTGCCGCGCCCCGCGCGCATCACGCGGCTCGACCTCCGGCCGGCGCGCGACACGGCGCTCGACGCGCGGCGCGCGACCCGCCGCGTAGGCCTCGCCGATCTCGCGGGCGTGCGTGACTACCGCCCGGGCGACCGCATCCGCGATCTGGACGTGCGCACGTGGGCGCGGACGGGCGTGCCCGCGGTGCGCGAGTACCACGACCCGGAGCAGCCGCACGCCCTCCTCTTCCTCGACACCTACGCCGACGACGACGACGCGTTCGAGGCCGCCGTGTCGCTCGTGGCCGGCGTGGCCGAGACCGTGTCGGCTGGCGCGCTCTCGCTCGAGCTGCTCGTGCTCGGCGACGCGCTCCACCCGCTCGGCGCGAGCCGCGGGCGCGAGGTCGTCCCGCTCGTGTCGGACGCCCTCGCCGTCGCGGAGCCGCGCCGGGGCGAGCTCGACCCCCACCGCCTGCTCGCGCGGGTCGCGCCGTACCTCGACGCCGCCTCGTCCGTCGTCTTCGTGACCACACGGTGGGGCGACGCTCAGCGGGTGGTCGCCCTCTCGCTCACGCGGCGCGGGCTCTTCGTCCGCGCCCTCGTCGTCGCGGACCGCCCAGGGTCGCTGCCTCCGGACGTGCTCGCGCTCTCGCCCGCGGCGATCGCCCGCGGCGGGCTCGAGCTATGAGCGGCGCAGGACAGCGCCCGAGCCCCACGCGGCTCGCCCTCGCGCGCTCGGCGGGCGCGCTCGGGTGCGTGGTCCTCCTCGCGGCGCTCGTCGACCTCCAGGCGCTCGCCCTCGCCCTGCCGCTCGCCCTCACGCTTCGCGTGCAGCCTGCACGCATCCCGCGCGCCGCCGAGCTCGGCGTGTACCTGCTCTTGCTCGTCGGCCTCGGCGCGGCGATCCGCGCGCTCGGCGACGCGCCCGGGGGGCTCCCCGCCGAGATCGCCGCGGGAGCGTTGCTCATCTCCGCCAGCCGCGCCTTCTTCGTGCCGACGGTCCTCGCGAAGGGCGGCGACGTCACGGCGGTGCTCATCGCCAGCGCCGCGCTGGCGGTGCAGCGGCAGCCGCTCGTGGAGCTCGGGCCCGCGATCGCTGGCGCCCTCGCGCTCGCCACGCTCGCGCGCGATCCCATGTTCGGGACGCGCGACGACACCGCGCGCTCGGCGCCACGCGCCGCGGCGCGTGGGC
>CAZHGG010000609.1:876-4495 GCA_964531755.1 uncultured Polyangiaceae bacterium | reverse complement strand
GCGTGCGCGTGCCAGCTCTTGTCCGGGGTCTCAGGCTGCGGCGCGAGGGCGGCCCCCACGCCACCGCCGGTCGTCTCCGCGGGCCGGGGATCGGTGCCGACAGTGGCGGCCTCACCGAGGCGCGCGCTTTCGGTGCGAGAGAGCGGCGGCGTGCTGCCGCGGAGTTCGCGCCCGCGGCTGTCGGGGAGCGAGGGCCGCAGCGGGGTATCCGCGGAGGGCGGCGCGAACCCGCACAGCGCGCAGAGCGCCGCGTAGGCCTCGGTCGCGTCCGCGTAGCGGTCGTGAGGCTCGCGCGCGACCGCGCGGGCGAACCAGGTGTCGAACGAGCCCGGGAGCGCGACGGCGGCGCCGAGCTCGCGGGCGCGCTCGCTGGCAGGCGGGATCGGCTCGAGCACGAGCTCGCGGAAGAAGCCGCGCACGCCGCCGCCTTCGCGCTCGTCGCCCCGCGCCGCGAGCCAGAACGGCCGACCCGTCAGCATGTGGAAGGCGAGCAGCCCGAGGGCCCACACGTCGGTCGCGGGGCTGATGTCGGCGCTGCGCTCGGTCTGCTCCGGCGCCATCCACAGGGGCGAGCCGATCGCGCCGGTGTTCGCGCGGGCCTCCTCGAGCAGCTTGGCGATGCCAAAGTCGAGGACCTTGACCGTGTAAGCCTCCTGCGCGCGCTTGGAGTGGGCGAGGAACACGTTCTCGGGCTTCATGTCGCGGTGGACGATCCCGGCGGAGTGCGCGGCCCCGAGCGCGTGGCACACCTGCCCGAGGATGGCGGCGGACTCCGCCAGCGTGAACGGGCCATGCCGCCGCACGGTGGTCGCGAGGTCGTCGCCGACGAGCAGCTCCATGGCGAGCCAGGGGGTGCCGGTGGCGGCGTCGACGCCCGCGCCTACGACCTCCACGACGTGTTCGCTCGCGATGCGCGCGCCCACCCGCGCCTCGAGGGTGAATTTCTCACGGAGCTCGGGGCTGGACGCCATGCCGAAGTGCATGAGCTTGAGCGCCCGCTGGCGGCCCGTAGAGAGCTGCTCGGCCAGATACACCGCCCCCATCCCGCCGGACGCGAGCCTGCGGACCACGCGGAACTCGGCGGCGAAGAGCGTCCCCTCGGCCAGGTCCGCGTAGCTGTGCACGAGGCCATGCTACCCGAAGCGCCCAAGGTGTGACGCCAGATGGCCTTCGGCCATCCGACGCCAGACCTTTCACTTTGTCTCCGGGGCGGCACGCGCCGCCCCGCCCCAGTGGGCAGAGCCCAAGGGCCCCACCCCACGCGGTAGACGCCGCCCCTTGAAGGGCTGACGGCAACTCTCGGACTTGCCGTCGACCGCGCGCCGCGCGACGGCTAGCGGCCCGCCGCCCGGACGAGCGACGTGAGCACGACGTCGTCCAGGACCTCGAAGCGCCCCTCGAGGGTGAGCCCCGCGGGCAGGTGTTCGAGCGCGCCGGTGAGCTGGATCGCGAACGCGCGGCGGTCGGGCTCGACGGTCGACACGCGCGCGTCGTGGAACCCGAAGTAGCGGCGCACCTCCGGGTAGAGGCACTTGTAGAGGGCCTCCTTCGCGGAGAAGACCAAGGTGAGCGCGCGCCCGCTCGACCAGCCCGTGCGCTCGCAGAGCGCCGCGAGCTCGCCGTCGATCGTGACGTGGGCGCCGATGCGTCGCGGGGCGTCGTCGTCCATCCACCGCTCGACGTCGACGCCGAGGGCGCTCACGCGTGCGCTCGCGCTCGCGGCGGCGACCACGTACCCCGTGGTGTGCGCGATGCTCCCCGCGGCGCCGGCCGGCCAGAGCGGCTCGCGGTGCTCGCCTTGCCCGATGGGGTCGTCGGCGAGGGCGTGGGCGCAGTCGCGGAGCGCGGCGCGCGCGCAGTAGCGCCCGGCGAGGTACTCGAGCCGTCGCTTCGGCACCGCCCCCGCGAGAGAGGCGGGCAGCGGGATGCCATCGAGACCCCCAAGGCCGGCGATCACCGCGTCGGTCTCGAGATCGACGCGCACGGCGCGCGCGGCCACCTCGGGCGGGAAGAGGTGGGCCGGCAGCTCGAGGTCGCGCACGAGTCAGTCCGCGGGCGCGGCAGAGGCGGGCATGGAGACGAGCGCGGGGACGAGGGTGGGGACGAGGCGCACCGCGAGGCCCTTCGCCTCGTAGATGCGCTTGCCGTCGACCCAGAGCGAGCCCTCGGCCACGACGACGCGCGCGGGCACCCCGTCGTGCACCTCCTCGCGCACCTCGGTGAGCTCCACGTCGACCACCACGACGTGGTTCGACGGGATGACCTGGCCGCGGTACTTCCACGACATCGTCACGCCCGCCGCCTGCGTCTCGAAGCGCGGCGACGCGAGGCCGCGGCCGAGGTCGAGCTCGATCACGAGCGCCTGGAGCGCCTGGAGGAGCGCCTCGATGCCGAGCGAGCCGGGCTGCACGGGGTCTTGGTAGAAGTGCGCCTTGAAGAACCACTGCCGCGCGGCGACGTCTTTCTCGGCGCGGAGCCGGCCGAGGCCCGCCTTGCCCGCGAGCTCGCCCTCGCGCCACAGGCCGGTGAGCCGGTCGATCATGACGAGCCGCTGCTCGGGGAGCCGCAGCGTGCCGCCGAAGTACCGCGCGGGGCAGCCGCCGAGCTCGACGCGCGTGTCGCTCGGGTCGACCAGCCGGGCCCGGTGCGCCGGCGTCATGGGGAGGCCGGCCTGGTCCTTCATGGTGTCGCCCGGGAAGAACCCGAAGACGGTCTTGAGCGTGTAGATCGCACGTTCTCCGGCGGTCATCACCACGTCGAAGCCCATGATGACGATGGCGTCGGCCTTGGAGATCGAGGTGAGCTTCGTGGTCACCGTGAGCGTGCCCACGTCGGGGGTGATCTCGACGTGCTGCGTGCCGGTGCCGTCGAGGTTCCGGAAATAGAGGTTGTCCTCCGAGTCGAGGGCACCGCCGGTGTACGAGGCGAGCCACCCGCAGGGCTGGAGCGCCGTCTCGAGCATGACGGGGAACGGCATCGCGCGCGCGTTGTTCTGCGCGAAGTACCACTCGTCCGGGGGCACGTCGTAGTCGATCACCGCGACGCTGCCGACCTCCATGCCCCCGATCCGCCCGGTCACGCTCGTGACGCGCGACATGAAGTGGTAGGGCGGCCCGGGCAGCCGCGCGACGCGGCGCGTGCCGTCGAAGCGCGCGTACATCGGCCCGAACGCCGACGAGGGCACGCCCCACGCGCACGCGAGCAGCGACGCGTAGTCGAAGCGGAAGCCATCGACCACCGCGACCGGACGCGGATCGCGCGCGGCCTCGCGCAGCGCGGGCACGTCGAGGCGGCCGGGATCGAGGGGCCACGCGGGCACGAGGCGCAGGGCCATGCGCTTGCAGTGGAACGCCTTCCGGCCGTCGACCGTGCCGAGGATGTCGGCGTAGAGCGTGGGCGCCACCCCGCCCACGATCTCCTCGACGAAGATCTCGTAGACGACCTCCTTCGACGTGGGCACGGCCTGCCCGCGGCAGCGCAGGCTGTAGTTCTGCTCCGGAACCGGCTCGAAGCGCGAGCCGTCGTGGTCGAGCGTGTGGCCGAGCGCGGTCATGAGGATCTGCATGGCCTGGAGGCCACCCTCCAGCATGAGGGTGCCCGGCATGCACGGGTCGTTCTT
>CAZHGG010000609.1:0-866 GCA_964531755.1 uncultured Polyangiaceae bacterium | reverse complement strand
AAGTGCCCGTCGAAGAACCAGTGCTCGGGCGTGAGCGAGAGCACGGCGCGCAGATAGCCGCGCCCCCACGGGCCGCCGTCTGGCTCGAACGACGTGACCTCGTCGAGCAAGCGCATCTTGCCGCCCGCGATGGTGGGCGTGCGCGTGTGCGAGTCGGCGTGATCGAGCTCGGGGCCGAAGCACTCGCCGAGGCGGCCCTCGATGAACGCGGTGATCTGCTCGCGGCTGAAGGCGCGGCGCGACGAGAGCGCGCGCGGCGGGTCGAGGCGCGGGTTGGCGACGGGCGTCGCGGCCTCGGGCGACCACAGCACGCCCGCCGAGTTCGCGAGCTCTTCGTCGGTGAAGAACCCCGCCTGGCCGCTGCGCACGCTCATGCGGAGCTCGCCGTTGACCCAGCAGTTGTAGTGAAAGAAGAAGAGCCGGATGCCGTCCTGCTCGGCGTGCCCGTCCACGAGGATCTCGTAGTGGAGCGTGTCGCCGAGGGTGGGCAGCGGGCCGTGGCTCTTCAGCTCGCAGCCGAGCAGGCGGTACACGCGCTCGCCGCGGTTCAGGAAGTCGGCCCCGAGCCACGAGATGAGCATGAGGTCGGCCTGCCCCGACTCCACCAGCAGGCCCGCGGGCATGCGGCCCTCGTGGAGGTACCACGCGCCCGGGGTGACGTCGGTCTCGGTCCAGATGGTGCCGAGGCCGAGCGTGCCCGGCGTGCCCTCGATGCCGAGCACGCGATCGGCGAGGAGCAGCGGCGGCTCGGGCATGCGCACCTGGCGCGCGTAGCCGTCTTGTTGGCGAAACAAGTCCCCGAATATCTTCGAGATTTCGCCGCTCGCGTGGATGGCCTGATGCGGACAGGCCGGCAGGCACTCCCC
>CAZHGG010000608.1:0-4496 GCA_964531755.1 uncultured Polyangiaceae bacterium | reverse complement strand
CTGCTCGTCGGCTGCACCCAGCCCGCCGGCTCGCTGTGGACGATCGACGGCGGCGTCGCGACGCCCCTCGGCGACCCCACCGGATCGCTCCGCGACGCGGCGTGGGCGGGCGCGTCGAGCGTCGTCCTCGCGCTCGAAGACCGCGCGCCCGGGCAGAGCGCGGGCCCCCTCCGCGTCGTGGTCCGCGACCTCGCCCGCGGCATCGACCGCGTCGTCGCCGAGCTCCCGAACGCCGGCTACCGAACCACCCTCACCGTCGACCGCGCGGGGGACTTCGCCGTCGTCAACAGCAGCCATGGGATGCACCTCGTCGACCTCCGCGGCGGCGAGGGGTGGTCGTTCGAAGGCTTCCAGGGCGACCGGGCCGGGGTCGTCGGCGGCGCCCTCTCCCCCGACGGAACCCTCTGCCTCGCCGCCCGCGCTTCCGAGGACGGCGTCCGTCTCTTTGACCTCGGCGCCCGTCGTCGCCTGAGGACCCTTCGCGGCGAGGTGGGCGGCGGCATCGTCGCGGCGACCTTCTCGCGCGACGGGGCGCTCGCCGCGGCCCTCACCCTCTGCGACCGTCGCCTCGTCGTGTGGAGCCTCCCCGACGGCGCCGTCCGCTTCGTGCGGGAGGGCCTCACCGACCTGCCGCCCGCCCTCGCCTTCTCCCCTGACGGGCGTCGCCTCGTGGTCTCCGAGCACAACCACAAGCTCGTCGCCCTCGACACCGCCGACGGCACCGTCGTCTCCCAGACGAAGACCCTCGACGGCTACGCCTTCCGCCTCGCCTTCTCGCGCGATGGAAGCGTCGTCTTCGTCGCCGACGGAACGGAGGTCCACGCCGTCCCGATGGAGGGCGCGGTCCCGCCGACGCCCAGGGCGCCGGTGGCGAAGGCGCGGGCCTTCGTGTCGGTGCGCGCGGGCAACGACTTCTCCTACCACACCGGGGGCTGCGTCGACGCGCGCGGCGACGTGTGGCTCGTCGGGCAGAGCGGCAGGGTCGTCACCTCCCGCGACGACGGCCTCACCTGGACGCGCGTCTCCCTCGGCAAGCGACCCACCCTCCACGGCGCGTGTCAGGCCGCCGATGGTGCGCTCCACCTCTACGGCGACAACGTGATCGCGACGGTGGAGGAGGGGGCCGTCCGGCTCCGTACCGTCGAGGGGCGGCGACCGGTCATCGCGATGGCCTCGTCGCCGGAGGTCACGCTGGCCGTGAGCTACGACCGTCTCCTCCGCCGCGTGGCCCACGGAGACGCGTGGGAGACGCTCGACCCGCCCGCGCTCCGCGGCGGGTGGCACCAGGGCATCGCCGTCGACGACGAGGGGACGTTCTTCCTCGCGAGCGGGTCGTACGAGGAGGGCTTCGTGGCCCGCGCCGACGCGGAGGGCGAGCGGTGGGTCCGCGTGCTCGACGACGCGGGCGCCTGCGGGAGCGTCGCCTGCGACGGCGCGCGGGTGTTCGTGGGAACCAGCGGCGGCGCGGTGCTCCGGAGCGACGACCGCGGGGCGACCTGGCGGCGGCTCGGCGCGACCGGCGCGGGCGAGGCGGTGACGTCGATCGTGGCGCGCGGCGAGCGGGTGTACGCGGCCTTCGGAGGGGCGGTTCGCCGGAGCGACGACGGCGGGGCGCGCTGGTCGCTCGTGCTGGAGGCCGACGTCCGACGGCTCATGTGGACGCCGCGCGGGCGCGTCCTCGCGATCGGGAGCGGCGCGCTCTACGGCTGCGACGATCCGTAGCGCGTCGGTGGCGCGGGGAATCGGGGGGGAGCGCAGGCGACGGGGGCGTCGACCCGGAGCGCGACGTGAGCGCTGGAGGAACGCCCTGGCGACCTCCCAACGCCCGACGTAGAGTCGAGGGGCATGAAGGCAAGGCCAGAGGTTGTTCGTGAGGTGCAGGCGTTGCTGCTCGAGATGTTCACCGCGAGCGACCTTCGAATGTTTCTCCACCTGGGGCCCGAAGGGGAGGAGCTGATCCATCGGCTTCCGGATGCCCAACAGGGAGCGGATGCGTGGTTCCACGAGGTTACTCGGTTGCTCATGCGACGAGGCCTCCTTGATCACACCTTTTTCGATCGACTCTGCGTCGAGCGACCGAGGCGAACGGGCGAGATCAACGCGGTTCGCGCGCGTTGGGAGGACGCAATGCGCGGCCCGGTCACGCGCACGAGCGATCTTCACGGAAAGGGCGTGAAGGTGTTCGGCAATCCTGACACCTTCAAGCTGCTGCTCAAGGTGTCGTCGCCGGACTTCTCCAAGAGCACCAAGGCTTTGCAGGTGGAGGGGGGCTGCCTCGTCCAGGTGTCGACCCGCGAGCGAATGCCCGGGGGAGGGTGGGCTGTAGCGGAGGCGCTGACGTTCGTTCCTGGTGTTCAGATCGCGGAGGAGTTCGACGCCAAGGGCGAGGTGGTTGCCAGGTCCCTCGTCGGCAGGACGGCGGGCCGAGCGTGATCTTCATCAGCTACTCGCGCACCACACAGTGGGCGCGTGATGTCTGCGACGAGCTCCGAGGTGTTGGGCTTCGCCCGTGGCTCGACCTCCACGACCTCGACCTTCGGAAACCGCTGCGGGCACAAATTGAGGCGACCATGGAGAGGGCGGTTGCGCTCGTCGTGCTCGGCTCGAGTCATTGCGTAGTGTCGCGATGGGTCATGTGGGAGATCGACCTCGCGCAGGTGCGGGGACTGCCCGTCTTCACGTGGGAGCGACCGCGCGGCGCTCCGCTCGATGAGCTCGCGCGGGCGGTTGCGGAGGTCACGATGCCGGAGCGGCAGGACTCCCCGTCCGCCTTCCGCCCGCGCGCAGCCATGCGGGGGTGGCGGCGCTGTCGCATACTCCCGTCGTGAACCTCCGCTGGCTCGCTCCTCTCCGCGCGACCCTCGCCTCGCTGGTGGCGCTGCTGGCCTTCGGCACGGGCGTGACGCTCCTCGACGGCAACGCCCGGTGGGCGCCTGCGTGGGCGGGCATCGGCCTCCCCTACGCGGTGGCGGCGTGGGGCCTCGCGCGGCGGCGACCGTGGGCTCGGCCGCTGGCCCTCGGCGCCGCGCTCTACGGCGCGGTCCTGTTCGTCGAGCCGCACTTCGTCGTGCCGGGGGACACGTCGTTCTTCACGCTGGGGGCCTCGCTCGCGCTCGCGCTGGCGGCGTCGCTCTTCGCGCGCGCGGAGTCCGAGGTGGGGGCGCTGCCGAAGCGCGCGTGGGCGTCGCTCCTCTTCGCGGGGGCCGCGCTGCCGGGGGCCTTCTGTGTGGGGCTCGCGCAGCACGGGATCCCGCTCCTCGCGGTGGCCCTGGTGACCGCGGCCTCCCTCGTCGGCGCGGGGGCCGTCGGGCTCGCGCGCGGCAAGACGTGGGGGCTCTTCGCGTCGATGGCGGGCGCGGCGGGCATGGCGGCGCTCGTCCCGGTGGCGCCCGAGCTCGGCTGGCTCGACGCGCCGCACCGCTTCCTCCCGCAGTACAACCCCCTGATGCTCTGGCTCCTCGGCGCCGCGGCGGCGGCCCTCTCCGGGATCGCGGTTCTCCCCTGGGCGGGGCCGGTGTGGCGCTTCCTCCGAGGGGCGAAGGCGACGGGCGAGGGGACGGGCGTGCGCGTCGCGGCCGAGGGCGTCGAGGTGGCCACCGACGACGAGCGCGCCGCGGACGAACCCGCGCGTCACCACGACGAACCGGCACGAGCACGTCGCAGCGCGCGGGGGGACGCTGGGAGTTGACGCAGGCGTTCGTTGGGTGCCCTATCCCGTAGCTCCATGGCAGCTCCCTTCTCCCGCAGGTTCGCGGCCACACCGGGCCTGGTCCACGCGCTCCACGCGACGGCCGCGCGCCGGGGCCGCTGCGCGTTCGTCGTCGGCGTCGCCGTCTCGCGCGGCTCGTGCGGGGCGCCGCCGCCCGATGTGCGGGTCGAGGCGATCGTGAACGGTTCGCCCGAGGCGGCCTCGCCCTGGGTGGTGATGGTGGTCCAGCCCGTCCCCGGGACAACGCGCGTGCGGCTGTGCTCGGGCGCCGTGGTGGCGCCTCGCGCGGTTCTCACGGCGAAGCACTGCGTGTATCGCTCGGTCACGGGGAGCGCCACGTGGGCGGCCGTCCCTGCGTCCGAGCTCACCGTCCGCACCGGGGTCAACTTTCGCTCGCCGGAGCGAACCCTGGCGGTCACCGCGATCCGCACCACGGAGGGCCCCTACCGCGACGACGACGGCCGCACCGGCGGGGACATCGCCGTCCTCACGCTCGCCGAGGCCCTCGACGCCACGCCGAAGCGCCTCTCGCGCACGCCCGCGGCGGTGGGGGATCGCGTTCGAATCGTCGGCTTCGGGTACACACAGCCCGGCGCCGCCGACCCCGCCGACCTCGGCGGGCTCCACCGCGGCGAGGCGACCGTCCAGTCGCTGGAGGCCAACGTGTTCTCCTCCACGGGCGCGCAGTGGACGTGCACGGGGGACAGCGGCGGCCCGGCGCTCCACACGGGCCGCGACGAGCTGGTGGGCGTGGTGAGCATCGGCCCCGCGGGCTGCCGCGTCTCCA
>CAZHGG010000607.1:1305-4498 GCA_964531755.1 uncultured Polyangiaceae bacterium | reverse complement strand
TACCCCGGGGGAAGCGGCCTGGGAGGCAAGACGGGCGCGGGAGGGGGCGCGGAGGGGCCGCCCGTCGCGGACGGGGCTACCGAGGGCGTCGGGGGCGCAGGCGCAGGCGCGGGCGCAGGCGCGGGCGCAAGCGGAGGCCGCGAGACGAGATCGGTGGCGAGCCGCTCGTAGAGCGCCTCGACGACCTTCATGGCGCTCTCGGTCATGCCCTCGGTGGTGGCCGAGACGTTGGCCTCGCGCGAGTGCACGGTGCCCGCGATCGCGGCCTCCTCCTCGCCGGACGGGGAGAGCAGGCGCGCCTTGAAGCGGATGGTCGCGTAGACCGCCGTCGTGCGGTCGAACATCTGCGGAGAGACGGCCGCCGGCCCGAATGAGAGCTCGGCCTCGAGCAGCTCGAGCTTCCGCCCCGGCTCGCCGCGCGCCGCGGGGAAGGCGTTGCGGAAGCCGGTGGTGAGGGTCTGCCGCCAGGCCTGCACGGGGACCTCGCTCACGGAGCGCGTGGCGGGGATGAGGAAGTCGTCCTTGATCGCCGGACCGAGCACGAGGGTCGAGGGCGCGAGCCGCTGCGCGACGAGGATGTTCGGCTGCGGAGACGAGGGGCCGACGGTCAGATCGGCGCATCCGAGCAGAGAGGCGAGGAGCGCGAGCCCAGCGGCGCGCGCGAGGTGACGGAGCGTCATACGAGCACGATACAGGGCCCACCGCCCGGCGGGAACGGTCACGACGGTCGGGGCGCTCACGGCGCCAGCAGGAGGTCCACGCGGCGATCTTGGGCCCAGCTCGGCTCGTCGGTGCCGGTCGCGTCCATCTCGCCGCGGCTCGACGACTGCGCCTTCGCGCGGTCGAGCCCCTTGCCCACGATGTAGGTGGACACGGCGTCCGCGCGCGACTGCCCGAGGGCCACGTTGTACTCCGCGCTGCCGCGCGGGTCGGCGTGACCGACGATGCGAAGCACGCGCCCCTTCAGCGGGCCCGTCGTGAAGCACACGGCGACCGCGTCGAGCGCGTTGAGCTCCCCGGGGCGCAGGTCGGCCGAGTCGAAGGCGAAGTGTGCGTCGTTGTCCTTGATGCCGCAAGCCTTCAAAATTTCTGGAGAAATTCGCACGGCACTCGCCGTGGGCGAGTTGGGGGCCTCGGCGGGGAGCTTCGGCTTCTCGGCGGGCTTGGGGGCCGGCGCGGTCACCGAGGACTGGTCTTTTGGCGGCAGCAGCACGGGGTCCTGGCAACCGAGCGCGGCGAGCGGGAGCGCGACGAGCGCCAAGGTGGCGAGCCGGGGCAGCGTGGCGAGCGTGTGGAGGGCGTGCGTCATGGGAGACCTCAGGGGACCGGCAGCTCGAAGGCCACCGAGTAGTTGTGCTGGTTGGAGTGGACGCGGACCTTGACGACGCCTGTCGCTCCGGTCCACGGCGCGGAGAGCGTGGCGCTCGTCGCGCTGCGGGCGATCAGCGCCGTCTCGGTGGCCAACCCCGTGCCCGTCACCAGCTCATAGCGCCCGTGGCGCGAGAAGTCACCCGTGAGGGTCGCGCTGCCCGACGTGGCGGACACCGTGAGCTCCTCGTCGTCGACGCCCACGAACGGGTCGGAGTCGCGGAGGAGCCCCATGCGCCCGTCGCCTTCGCCGGCGCGCGCGCCCGCGGGTCCGGCGGTGTCTTGGGTCATCGCGTAGCGCACCACGAGGTCGGTCCCCGTGGGCGGGTCGGTGAGCGTGATGTCGACCGCGTCGCCCGCGATCGCCACGCCCTCGATGGCCAGCGCGCCGTTCGAGTCTTCGACCTCGAAGCCCTTGCCGAGCGCCCATGGGTGACCCACCTCCGGGTGCGGGGTCGGGAGCACGGCGTCCCACGCCAGCGGCGGCGTCGGGACGTTGAACGTGACGCGCAGCACGCGCCCCGTGAGCGAGACGGCGGTGGGCTCGAGCGGCCTCCACGGCTTGCCAAGCACGGCGTGCTGGAAGAACGCCTGTCCGTGCTTGAGCCCGAGCCGACGGTAGCTGAACGCGTCGAGGTGCACGCGGTCGGTCACGTAGGCGTACTGGTACTTGGGGCCGAGGCACACGACCAGCCCGGGGGCGGCGCGGCTCGCCGTCCACGCGGCGAGCGTGGAGGTGGAGCGGAGGTTCGCCTCGCCCCGGCGCGGGATCGAGTGCTGCTGCGAGACGAACAGCGGCACGGCGCGCGTCTGGCCGGTGAGCGCGCGTAGATCGGCGTCGTAGTTGGTCGCCAGCGCGATGAGGTCGGCCTCGTAGCTCGGGAGGACCGCGTCCGCTTCGCCGTGGGTGAGGATCACGGCGCCGTACCCGAGGCGCTTCGCCGCCGCCGTCGCGAACGTCTGGAAGGCCGCGCCCTCGTAGAGCGTGCGATCGTAGGAGTTGCCCGTGCCGCCCTTCGCGAGGAAGCTCATGGGCTTGCCGCCCGACCCGACCACCGAGTGGAGGGTCGCCAGGTCGGCCATGCCGCGGGCGCGCGCGAGGGTCGTGATCTGCGACGCCATCGCGGTGTGCGGGGTCTCGCCGCGGATGTTCGCGGGGTACACCCCCGCGGTGTAGCCCGCGGGGAAAGGGTAGGGGCGGATGGGCTCGCTGAGCGGCACGAGCACGAGGTTCGTCGCGTCGGAGAAGCGCGGATCGGGCCCGGTGTCGTCGAGCTTCAGGTTGTTGAACGAAGGCACGGTCGACAACACGGGGAGCCCCTGCGAGCCGACC
The DNA here is from genome assembly GCA_964531755.1 of uncultured Polyangiaceae bacterium. GTDB lineage: Bacteria > Myxococcota_A > Polyangia > Polyangiales > Polyangiaceae > JAAFHV01. The sequence goes on along the minus strand of CAZHGG010000607.1, from coordinate 1,797 downwards.
GAGAGGCTCTGGCCGGTGCCCACGATGGCGGTCCAGTCGAACTCCCAGGCGGGCACGACGGTGGCGTCCGCGGCGTCGGCCGCGTCCACGGTGGCGTCGCCCGTGGCGTCGACGGTGGCGTCGGCCACCGCGTCAACGGTGGCGTCGGCCGGGGCCGTGTCGCGCGCCGCGTCGACTGGGCGCGGGGCGTCGACGGTGGCGTCGACTGCGGCGTCCACGCCGCTAGGCGGCGCGTCGGCGCCGTCGAAGGTCAGGCCGCACGCGGCCGCGAGGACGGCCAGCGCGGCGAACGGGGCGGAGCGGGCGAGGCGTCGGGGCGAGGGAGGGGAGCGCACCGGATCACTCTAGCATCCGGGCTCCGAGAGGTGACATTCCGGGAGACCCGCCTATGGTGGCGGCGTGCACGCGCTCCAGGGACTCACCCCCGAAGCTCTCGTGGCCCGCTTCCCCGAGCTCACCCTCGCGGAGGCGCGCAAGGTGATGTCGACCGTG
>CAZHGG010000607.1:0-1295 GCA_964531755.1 uncultured Polyangiaceae bacterium | reverse complement strand
GCGGGGCCGGTCGAGCAGGTGCGGCGCGCGGCGCTCGAGGCGCTCCGCGCGCGCGGCCACGTGCCCTCGCTCTCGCTCCTTGCCGAGCAGGCGAGCGCGGTCGACCCGTTCGTGAAGTACCTGCTCGAGACCGGCGACGGTGAGCGCGTCGAGGCCGTGCGGATCCCGCTCGAGCGCGCGGGGCGCTTCTCGGTCTGCGTGAGCTCGCAGGTCGGCTGCGCGCTCGCGTGCGCGTTCTGCGCGACGGGCCGCCTCGGGCTGCGCAGGAACCTCGAGGTGTGGGAAATCATTGAACAGATACGCGTTGTTAGAGATCGGCTTCCGCCGGGCGGGCGCGTCCACGGCGTGGTGTTCCAGGGCATGGGCGAGCCGCTCTCGAACGTCGAGCGCGTGCTCGAGGCGATCCGCGTGCTGACCGAGCCCTCGGGGCTCGCGATCGACGCGCGCGCCGTGACCGTGTGCACCTCGGGGCTCCCGGCAGGCATCCGACGCCTCGCGCTGGAGGCCCCGAAGGTGCGCCTCGGCCTCTCGCTCGCGAGCGCGCGGCCCGCGGTGCGGCGGAGCCTCATGCCCATCGACGCCGCGCACGGCCTCGACGTCGCCCTCGAGGCGGCCGCGTTCCACGCCGAGACCACCGGCCTCTCGCCGCTGTTCGCCGTGACCCTCCTCGCAGGCAAGAACGACACCGCCGAGGACGCGCGCGCGCTCGCGGCGCTCGTGCACGCCTTCGCGGCCAAGACCGGGCGACGCCCGCGGCTCTCCATCATCCCGTACAACGCGATCGTGGCGGTGGACGACCCGTTCGACCGCACGTCCGACGCCGTGGAGGAGGAGTTCCGCGCGGTCCTCCGAGAGCTCGGCGTGTTCACGCACAAGCGGTACAGCGGCGGCGGCGACGTGGGCGCGGCGTGCGGGCAGCTCGCGGGGCGCGGCGACGCCCGCGACGCGAGCGAGGAGAGAGCCTCGTGAGCGAGTACCAGGTCGAGATGCGGTGGCGCTGCTCGGCCTGCGGCGCGGAGAACCTTGGCCGTCACATGGTCTGCCAGGGGTGCGGCGATCCGAAAGACGACCGCGAGCCTTACGTGATGCCCGGCGACGTGAGCGAGGCGGCGCAGGTGACGGATCCGGCGCTCTTGCGCCTGGCCCACGGGGGCGAGAACTGGCGCTGCGCGTACTGCGGGAGCGACCAGCGCGCGCTCGACGGCGCCTGCGGCCGCTGCGGCGCGAGCCCGACGGGGAGGAGCCCCGGCGCGTCGCCGCGCGCCCCGCTCGTCGCCCCTCCGGCGGTCGCGGCC
>CAZHGG010000606.1:0-4511 GCA_964531755.1 uncultured Polyangiaceae bacterium | reverse complement strand
CGGTTAGTTGGCCACGAAAGGGCTTGTCGTCCATGACACTCGCAACGATCCACGGTCGCAGGCTGGCGCTCCGCGTGCTCTGGTCCGCGCTTGCCCTCTCCTCGGCGCGCGAAGCCGGCGTGGGTCGGGCGTCGTGAGCCCACGCGAAGCGCTGCAGGCGTTGACCGCTCCTTCCAAAGCGGGCGCGTTCGCGCTGGGGCCGGAGCTGTGCTCGGGGTGCCGCCTGGCCAAGACGCACGAGGGCTTGTCGGCGCTGGCGCTCGCGGTCACGCCCTCGGGCACGTCGACTCCTCGGCGGCTCCCCACCTTGCACTACGATCCGCCTCGCGCGCTCGAGATCGTTGGCGACGCGGGGCGTCGGATCGAGAGCTTCGCGACGCTCGCGTGTCGCACCAAGGACGCCGCGATCGAGGACGCCTTTCTACGGATCGCGCGCGCGCTCCTTGATTCGCCGGGCGGCGGGCTGACCGAGGCCGCCCTTGAGCGCCGTATCGACGAGTTTGTGTGCCTCTTTCGCGCGCTGAGCAAGCCCGCCACGCAGACCATTCAGGCGCTCTGGTGCGAGCTAGCTGTGGTGCTCTGGGCTCCCGAGCCCCGCGTGGCGCTCCGCGCGTGGCACTCGGCCCCGCCCGCGCTGCACGCCTTCGCGTCCGGCCCCGACCGGCTGGAGGTGAAGAGCTGCTCGACCGGGCTCCACGACTACGCCCTTCGCCTCGAGCAGCTCCACGAGGCTCCGGGTGGCCGCACGTTGTTCGTGTCGATCCTCGCGGACGAAGACGACGAGGGCTCCACCGTGTCCGACCTCGTCGGACTCGTGCTCGCGCGGGTGGGGACCGACGTCCAGCTCCGGCGCCACCTCGAGACGACCGTCACGCGCAGCCTCGGCCGCGAGTGGAGCGAGGCCGCCAACAAGCGGTTCTCGCTGGTGAAGGCGAGGAGGGGCCTCGCCGTGTACGACGCGCGGGACATTCCCACGGTGCCGGGGCCCATCCCCACGGAGGTGAAGCACGTGGCCTTCACCGTGGATCTCTCTGGCACGACGCCGCTCTCCCGCAGGGACGCGCGCGCACGCGGGGGCTTCTTCGCCCACATGCTCGAGCCCGCGAGCGTCTAGCCGGGCCCCTTCGGGCGCGAGCGATTGGCTACCTTCAGCGCGCGCCGGGCTGGACCACGACAGGTCACGAGACGTACAGCTCGTCTCTGCGCGAGCGGGGCGCGCCGCCGCGGGGAGGCGCCGCGGGACGTCGACTCCGGCGCTTTACTTCTCGCTCGAGGCGCGCGTTACTCGTCCGCATGGCGGGACGTCTGCGGGAGGGCATCTACGAGCACGTGGTCACGCGTGGGCTCGCTTCGGCGCTCGAAGGCGCGGGAGAGCTGCGGGTGGACCTGGCCGCGATCGAGAGGGTCGATCTCCCGGGGGTGCTCGCGCGGCACATTTCGCGGGAAATCGAGGTGCGCCTCCGGGGGATCTCGGACTCGGAAGAGCAAGTCGCGCTCGCCAACTCGCTGCTCACCGTCCTTGAAGCGAGCGACGGCGACGCGCTCTACGACGGCGCGCGGGTGGATCGCGCCCAGCGGTTGTACGCGGTCCACCGTGGGTTGCCGCCCGCTCGACCGACCACGCCGCTCGGAGAGAGCGCGCTGCTGACGCGGACCTCGAGGGACCCCGTGCTCGGCCACGAGCTGAAGAGCGAAATTGCGTCGTCGGACGCGGTGGACGTGATCGCGGCGTTCATCACCTTGCGGGGCATTCGACAAGTGTGGCCTGAGCTCGAGGCGCTCTCGAGTCGGGGCGGCAGAGTTCGTGTGCTCACCACCGTGTTCACCGGCTCCACCGAGCTCCGCGCGGTCGACGCGCTGGCGAGGTTGCCGGGCTGCGAGGTGCGCGTCTCGTACGACGTGGGGCGCACGCGACTCCACGCGAAGGCGTGGCTCTTCTCGCGTGACCGAGGCGGCGAAGACTTGCACACGGCCTACGTCGGCTCGGCGAACCTCACGCACACCGCGCTCTCCGCTGGCCAAGAGTGGACGATCAAGGCGAGCGCGGGCGATGTGCCACACGTCGTTCGCAAGTTCCGCGGCACGTTCGAGGCGCTGTGGAACGAGCCCGAGTTCGAGGCGTACGACGGCAGCGACGCAGCGCGGGCGAGGCTCCGCGACGCGCTCGCCGACGAGCGTGGGGGCGACAGGCCGGACCGCGTGGTGCCACGGCTGACGGCCTTTCGAGAGAAGGGATTTCAGCGGGAAATATTGGACAAACTGGTGGCCGAGCGGGAGCTGCACGGGCACAAGCGGAACCTGGTGGTTGCGGCGACGGGCACCGGGAAGACCGTGATCGCTGCGTTCGACTACGTGGGAATTTGTGAGCGGACGGGGAGCCGGCCGCGGATGCTCTTCGTGGCGCATCGCAGGGAGATCCTCGAGCAGGCACGAGCCACGTTTCGGCGCGCCCTCTGCGATGGCTCATTTGGCGAGATGTGGGGCGATGGAGACACGCCGGAGCGCTTCGAGCACGTGTTCGCCTCCGTGCAGACCGCGGCGCGATCGCTGGCCCAGCTGCTCGCGGCCGACCACTTTCGCTACGTCGTGATCGACGAGTGCCATCACCTGCCGGCCGAGTCGTACCAGCGCATGATGCGGTATCTGAACCCGGACATTCTCCTCGGCATCACGGCGACGCCGGAGCGCTCCGACGGGCGCTCCCTGCTCCCCGACTTCGACGATCGTGTGACGGCCGAGCTGCGACTCTGGCACGCCCTGGAGAAGCAGCTGCTGGTCCCCTTCGAGTACTACGGGCTCTCCGACGGCGTAGACCTCTCGCGGGTGAAGTGGTCGCGCTCCGGCTACGGCGCCGTCGATCTCGAGCAGGTGTATACGGGCAACGAAGCGCGCGTAGACCTCATCGTGGCGCAACTCACGGCGCGGGTCGGCCAGCTGGACAGGATGCGGGCGCTCGCGTTCTGCGTCTCGGTGGAACACACGCAGTTCATGGCGCGTGCCTTCGAGGAGCGCGGAATTCACGCGGTCGCCGTCCACGGGCAGACCGTGCCCGAGGTTCGAGACGAGGCGCGCGCGCGCCTCGAGCGCGGCGAGATACAGATCATTTGCACCTGTGACTTGTACAACGAGGGAGTCGACCTGCCCTTCGTCGACACGCTCCTGCTGCTACGGCCTACGGCGAGCGCTACGCTGTTCATGCAGCAGCTCGGGCGCGGGCTGCGGAACGCGCCGGGGAAGACGAGCTGCCTCGTGCTCGACTTCATTGGCCAGCATCGGGCGGAGTTTCGCTTTGACGAAATTTACGAGGCACTCACGGGAGTGCCGAAGGCGAAGCTCGAGAGCGCCCTCTCGCAGGGCTTCCCGTTCTTGCCGTCCGGGTGCGTGCTGGAGCTCGACGCGGTGGCGCAGAAGACCGTCCTGGCGAGCTTGAAGCGGCAGGTGCCGACCGGCGCTCGCCTCGCGAACGAGCTCAAGGCCCTGGCGACCGACCCGAATCGAAGAGGCGCTGGTGCCCCGACCCTCGCCGAGTATCTCGCCGCCTCGGGGCGCGAGGTCGAGGAGGTGTACCGCGCCGGCGGATTCAGTACGCTGCTTGGACGGGCAGGCCTAGGACCGGTCCTCGACGAGACGGCCGCCGACCTCAGCGGTCGGCTCGGGAACCTGGCGCACGTCGACGAGCCCGCGCGGCTGGAGGCCTGGAGAGCGCTCTCGTCGACGGGAGAGCTGCCCGGGAAGTACGCGGCCCGCCTGACGATGCTCGACCACCAGCTCCACCGGTTCGGCGTGCTCCGCCGGCCGGACGAACTGCGCACCTACATGAAGGAGCAGGGCATCGCGACAGAGCTCGCTCAGCTCGTCGACGTGCTCGAGCAGCGGGTGCCTTCGGTGACCGAGGTCGTCCCGGTGGCGGGATGGCCGCTCTCGCTGCACAGGCGCTACAGTACGCGCGAGATCGCCACGGCCGTTGGATTCGCCGTCGCGGGCCACAAGGCGCGCGCGCCGCAGCGTGGCGTCTACCTGGTGGAGGAGACGAAGCGGGAGGTGCTGTTCGTGACTCTCGACAAGTCGGACAAGTCGTTCTCACCGACGACGCGGTATCGCGACTACGCGGTGAGCCCGAGGACGTTCCACTGGGAGACGCAGTCCTCGAGCTCGCCAACGATGCCGTCGGGCAAACGCTACGCAGAGAGCCCGGGCAACGGCTGGACGTTCTACCTGTTCGTTCGGGAGAACCCATCGGCGGCGTTCGCGTTCTTGGGCCCAGTGAAGCTCTCGTCGTTCTCGGGGGATCGGCCGATGAGCGTCACGTGGGAGCTCGAATACGAGATGCCCGTGAGCTTGTTCGAGAGATTCGCGACGTTGGCCTAGCCTGGGTGCCTCACGGGCCCACGGCACGGCCGGATGCTGCAGGCGCAGGAGACACGCGGGCGAGGCCTACCCGCGCGCCGCGCGCGGAGCCCCGCGCGGTTGCGCGGCGCCCGTGGCTCCCGTAGCCTCGCGGCCCATGTCTC
>CAZHGG010000605.1:0-4513 GCA_964531755.1 uncultured Polyangiaceae bacterium | reverse complement strand
CGTAGATCGCGTCGACGATCGTGCGATCGAGCTCGGTGCTGGCGCCCTCGACGGGTGGGGGGCGCGGCGCCTGCTCGGGCGCCTGGCGCGCGCGGGCGACCCGCGGCTCGGTAGGTGCCTCGTGAGGGCGCGCGAGCTCGTGGCCCTCGCGGTCGCGCTCGTCGTGCTCGTCGTCGGGCAGCTCCCCGCGTACGCTCGCGCGGGCGAGAACACGTGCGCCCCCCGGATTGCCGTCCGGGAGGCGCGAGACCACGACGAGGGGAAGCTCGAGATGGCCAGGGGCAAGGGTACCACGGGAGGCACCGAGAAAGGGCGCCCGAAGGCGAAAGCGATGGCGAGGGGGCGTGCCCGGCTCAAGCTCGGGCCGGACGCGGAAGTGCGCCGCGCTCCCGCCACATGGGCCGAAGTCGAACGCGAGCTCGCAACGACGAGCGGGCCCGAGTACGAGGCCGCTCTTCGACGGCGCGCGGTTCGCGAAGCCGCCGCGGCAAGCGGGGAACTCGTCGTCGACTTGCCGGTGCGAGTGCTCCTGACGAGCGAGGGAGGCGAGCCGATCCGCCTCGCGGAGCGGTACGAGCATCCTCTCGTGAGGAGGCTCGCCGCGCTCTCGTGCGACTTCCTGGACTTCGCGAAAGAGCACTTGAACGACGAGGCCGCCGCCATCGGGGAGATCCTGTCTGCCGTGGCATGCACGGTCGAACAGCGCGACCTTGGCGCGACCGGGGAACCGCACGCTTGGGCACGGAAGCACCTCGCGCGCATGTCCACCGGCGACGCGCTTGTGGACCCGACGGGGCAGGAAATCCCCCTCAGCTCTGGGCGCTCGCTCCCCTTCGCTCAGGATGCCATGGGGAGACGCGCAAGCACTGCGCAGCTCTCCGGGGGCTTCGCGATCGTCGAAAGGCTCGTCGGCGTGTTCTTCGGCCGCGGGCAATCCGTCGAGAATTGGAGCCCCGCCGATCTGGACATGATCGCCGATTGCATGCGGGGCAACCTGCCCGCGCTCAAGAGCCTACGCGACGACGAGGCGATCGTGCGCGCTCGCATTCGGGGCGCGCTCGCCGTTCTCGTACCCAAGCACGCGGGCGACCCGCGCACCGCCGAGCTCGTAGCCGAGGCGCTCGTCTCGGGCGAGTGCGAGCTTTCCAGCGTCGTTCCGTCGGTCGCCCTGGACTTCCTACGCGGCCGCGTGCGGCACGATTGACCGGACGCGTCCACTAGAGCGGGCTACCCCCCCCATGGCCCGCACCCCGTAGCGTGAGACTCGAAACGGGCGCAAAAACTCCCTGTAGCTAATCGGCACTTCGCCGACTGCCAAGGAGGCTTGCATGTCCGACGAAACCACGCGTGCCAGGGTCGCCGCCGCCATCAAGGCGCGTGGGGCCGCTGCCGTCGCGCGCACCATCGGTGTCCCGCGAAATAGCCTCCTCTCGTACGTCGCTGGGGCAGCCCTCAAGGGTACCGAAATGCGCGTCGAAGCGGGCGCCCCGCGCCTGGACGCGCCCGCTGACGTATCCGCCGCCTGACTTTCAACCGCGGCCTCGCGCCGCGCAAATGCGCACGATCGACCCGGGCCCCGAAAGGGAACGCGCCCGGACCCTGGCGGGGGTCGACGGGCGCGCGAACGGAACACCACATGTCTACCACGGCGAACAATGAGCGCCACGACGAGCCGCACCCCGACGCCCTGGCCCTCGCCGCCCGGTGGACGCCGTGACGGCGCGGCTCACCTACGGCGAGCGCCGCGCGATCGCGACCCTGAGCGCGATGCTCGGCTCGCTCGGGGAGACCGCGAAGGCCCTGGGGATCGCGCCCGGCACCCTCGACCGCGCCGTCATGGGGTGTCGCTTGCAGGTCGCGACCTTGGAGAGCGTGCGAGCCGCGCTCGCCGCGTGGCGTAGTCGTCCCGTCGTTCACGAGCTCGCGGGGCTGCACTGATGGGCGCTCCCTACGCCAGCCCGACCGTCCAGCACCGCGCGCTCGTCGTGGCCTTCCTGGCCCTCGTCACGCGTCCCTGCGCCCACGACCCCGCCGACCTTCGCGAGGAGTCGGCCGGCATCGAATGCGCGACGTGCGGCCGCACCTACCGCGTGAAGGCCGATCGGGGGGCGCCATGACCGGCGAGACGTGGGCGGCGGCCACCTTCTTCGGCGAGGTGAAGAAGCCGATCGGCCTCCGTGTGTCGCTCCACCTGGCCGACTTCGTAGGCAACGTGTGGCCGTTCCCGCACATGGGCGAGAAGACCGACCTCCCCGCGGTGTCGTTCGCGCTCTTCCGCGGCGACGCTCGCGCGGCTTCCAACGTCGAGACCTGCACCGCCCTCGGGTACGACGACGACAAAGGACACGCTGACCCCGGCGCCTACGTCGCGGGGCTGCGTGCCGCGTTCCCGGGGTGCGGATTCTTCCTCTACTCGACGTTCTCGAGCACGCCGACCGCCTGGCGCTTCCGGCCGATCTTCGCGCTCTCTCGCCCGATCTCACCCGCGGAGCACGCCGCGCTTTGGCCCGTCGTCGCGGAGTACCTCAAGAAAGTGGGCGTGCGCGTCGACGTGAAGTGTAAGGACCCCGGGAGACTGTTCTTCTCCCCGACCCGCCCGCCGAACGGCGCCTACTTCTCGCACGTCGAGCCGGGCGCCGCCCTCGACGTTGACGCGTGGCTCGACGTCGCCCGCGAGCTCGCGCAGCTCGACGCGGAGGCCGCCGACGCCGACGCGCGCCGGGCGGCGCGGCACGCTCCCAGGCGCACGACGGGGGCCGTGGCCTCTCCGCTCGAGCGGGCGCGGCGCTACGCCGCGAGCGTCCCGGGAGCCGTGCAAGGGCAGGACGGGAGCGGCACGACGGTCAAGCTCGCCCTCGCGCTCGTGCGGGGCTTCGAGCTCTCCGACGCCGACGCGCTCGACGTGCTCGGCGCGTGGAATGCAGAGTGCAAGCCACGGTGGAGCGCGCGAGAGCTGGCCCACAAGGTGGCCGACGCCCGCGAGAAGGGCCGGCTCCCGTTCGGGTACCTGCTGAACGCGGAGAGGCGGCGCGCATGACGCAGGAAGAGCCGCGCAAGGCGCCCGCCGTCGCGTCCGAGGTGCTCGTCCGGAAACGCGCCGCCGCGCTCCGCATCGCCGAGCCATGGGAGGCGGGCCCGCCGGCCGGATGGGACGACGCCGAGCCGGGCGACGCGCCGCCGAGGCCGCCGCCGAGGTTGGGCGACGCGCTGGCGCCCGCGCTCGTGCGCATGGCCCGCCGGGCCGGGGGCGCCGAGAAGCCGATCCCGCTCCCGTGGCCCTCCCTCGCCGCACACTTCGGGGGAGGCCTTTGGCCCGGGGTGCACTTTCTCTGCAAGGGGACCGGCGTGGGCGGAACGCAACTCGGGCTCCAGATCGTCACTCACGCCGCGAAGTCGGGAGTCCCGGGCCTGTACATCGGGCTCGAGCTTGGGGAATTCGATCTGGCCCTCCGCGCTCTCGGCCTCGAGGCCGGCGTGCCGTGGTCGCACCTCTGGACGGGGACCGCTGGCGCGACTCACGTTGCGCGGGCTCAAGCCGCGGCGCCCGCGCTGGCCGACCTGCCGATTCACTTCGAGGTGGCGCGCCCGCACGGCTACTCGGGGGCCGAGATCCAACGCGCCGTGGAGGCGATGCGCGTCGCCTTTCCCGAGCCCAACGGCCCGGGCTCACGTCCGCTGCTCGTGTTCGTCGACTTCCTGCAGCTTGTGGGCGACGAGCCCGGCGACGAGCAAGAGCTACGGATCCGCGTCGCTCGCGTCTCCTACGTCCTGCGGTACCTGTCTACGTCGCTCAGTGTCGCGATCGTCGTGATCTCGAGCGTCGCTCGCGAGCGCTACAAGCTGCTCTCCGAGCTGAAGAGCGCCGCGGATCTCCGGTGGGAAACGGACCCGAGCGGGTACCCAATCGATCGCCGAATCGTCAATCCCGACGCGATCGTGGGGATGGGCAAGGAGTCGGGCGAGATCGAATACAGCGCCGACAGCGTGAGCGTGATCGCGAAGGTGCCCGAGACGTGGAACGGGGGCGGGTGCGACATGGTCTTTGCGACCCCCAAGGGCCGCGCGACGGGGGCCATGTGGAGCGCCCTGCACTTTGACGGCTACCGCTACAGCGAGTGCGAAGACCGCGGCGGACGGATGATCGATGCCTGGCAAGAGTCGGGCGAGAAGCGGACCCGGGCGCGCGAAGAGAAGAAACAGGCCAAGGACGACGCGAAGGCCGAGGCGCTCACCCGCGACGCCGAGGCGATCCGCCAGTTCGTCAAGGCTCACCCGGGCTGCAGCGTCCGCGAGGCGAGGGTGGCCACGGTCTCAGACCAGCCGCGCCGCTGGACTCCGGCTTTCGCCCTGCTCACCGGCTCGGGTGAGCTCGTGCACGTGCCCGCCGCTCCGGGGCGGAAGGGCGAGCTCCGGCTCGCGGGCTCCGAGGGGGAGGCGTGACCGTGGTCCGTGGTCACTCCCCCCCGTACCCCCCCACTGACCACGACCACGGTGGTCGGGCCGGGGGCCCCAC
>CAZHGG010000604.1:0-4524 GCA_964531755.1 uncultured Polyangiaceae bacterium | reverse complement strand
CAGCGGCGCGATCGGAGACCATGGTCGCGGCTCGCGCGTCAGGTCGAACGTGGTCAGGGCCGGCGTGCGGTTCACCTGCGCGCGAAGCGACGCGCCAGCCACGGCCAGCGCGGGCGCGGCGTGCAGTATGCACGCAAATCCGGCGCGCGGGTCACGCTCGGCCCGCGCGTGCCGTCGCGCGACGGGCAGATGCGCACGATGGAGACGCCGCACGTCATCGACGGCCTCGAGGTGTTCGTGATGAACCCGACCGACGCGGCGGTCGAGGTCACGTTCTCCGTCGGGCGTGTCGGCGCGCTCCGCGATCTGCTCGAGCGCACGCCCACGGGTCCGGTCGTGGCGGAGGCTGGCGCGTTCACCCTCGACGTGCCGGCGCGCACCGTGCGGGTGATGGGGGTGGAGTGGCGACGGCGCGTAGGCGCTCGCGGGTCGGCGTGGCGGAGAGGCCCCGCGGATCGACCTCAGATCCCCATGCACGACTGGCGGGGGCGGTCGTTCTCCATGCGGCACGCGCCGGGCGAGGGACCGAAGCACCCGGGATCGGGGACGCTGTTCAGGCAGTCGCAGGTCCACTGGCGCTCGCACGCCGTGGGGAAGTCTTTGCACTCATAGAAGAGGGTCACGCCACCCTCCAGAGGCATGGGCCCCGGGGTCGTCGAGCGGCAGTACTGGGTCCCCGTGCACGTCTGGTCCCCGCACGGGATGCCGCGGCAGGCGCAGTCGAGCTCAACGGAGACCCACTTGCCCGTCGAGGGGCTGCAGGCGACCGTCGCGACGCAGCAGGCGTCCACCTTGTCGCAGCTCTTCTGTCCGGCCACACAAGGATCGCCGACCTTCGGCGAGGCGACGCAGTCCCCCGCGTCGGGGCGCGCGTCGGGGGCGCCATCGAGCACGGGGGAATCCGGCGTGGCGTCCAGCGCCGGAGCGTAGGCGCTCGCGTCGGGCGAGGCCGTGTCCCCGCCTGCGTCGGTCGCCGAAGTGCCCACGACGGCGCCGCCGCACCCTACGACACACGCGACGCCGACAAGTCCCCACCGGATGAAGCTCATGGCGGGCCGCATAGCAAGCGTCATACCCAGGGCCCAGTGTGGGATATCAAAGGTTTGCGGAGTGCCAGTGTGGGCCAGAGGCGGCGAGGTCGGGCTCGCCGCGCGCTACCAGAGCCGGAACGCAGCCTGCGGGTCGGGGAAGACGCCCACGCTCCCCGCGGGGCTGCCGATCGCGCCGGACTCGCGGTTGCCCCAGCAGTGGATATCGCCGTTGTTGATCAGGGCGCAGGTGTTCTCGGCCCCGGTCGCGACGTGGACGATGGGGCCCGCGGCTCCCGGGATGGTGGCGGGCGCAACCGGTCCGCCCCGCACGTCTTGACTCTCCCCCGATCCCGAGCTGTCCATGGTTGGCGCGTCCCCAGCAGGCCACGCGGCTGTCGTCTGTTCGCGCGCAGGGTGAGGGAGACGGACCCCTCAGCGCGTTCGCGCCTTCGCTCGTGGCTCGCGATCGCCTCCGTCACGATCGCCTTGACCGCGATCGCACGACGCTGACGGAGGTCGTAGTCACTCCGACTTGCCAGGCTCGTCCCACGCGAGCCCGTCGCCCGGCCCGGTCCTAGGGCTCGCCGCCTACACATCGCTTGGTGCGTTACCCACTCATGGCGTCACGTCGAACGTGACCGGGCAGTGGTCCGACACGGTGACGTGCTCCGGCGGCGCCGTGGCCGCCGGCCGGCACGCGAGCGCCGCGCACTGGCCGTGGACCCGCACCGACGAGGCGCTCGCGAGGCCCGGCGAGCTCACCACGTGATCGAGCAGGCTCGGCACGAGGGGCCCGCCCTCCTCGAGCGGCCCGTAGTACTCGGAGCACGCGAGCCCGCGGGTGAGCACCTCGGCGTTCGCCCGCGCGGCGCTGTCGAGGATGAAGGTGCGCTCTCCGCCGCGGTCGTCGAGGAAGCCCGTGCTGTTCGTGTCGCCGAGGAGCGCCACCGGGCCGCGCCCGTCGGCCTCGAGGCGCTTGACGAGCGCGAGCGCGCGGCGCCACTGCTCCTTGCGGATCGCGAGCCGGTCGGGCGCGCCGCCCGCCTGGAGGTGCACCGCGAGGAGCGTGAAGGCGCGGCCCGTGCGCGCGTCGGCGAAGGTGCCCGCGAGGCCTGGGCGCTCCCCGGTGGAGCACGCCCCGCCCTCGGGCTCGAGCTCGCGGAACTCCCGCGTGCCGACGAGGCGCACGCGCGTCTCGTCGTACAGGAACCCGACGCGCATGCCGCTCCTGCCCCCGCACGTGGAGAGCGCCACCACGAACGACCTCCCTCGCCGCGAGAGGCGCGCCGCGAGCGCCCGCGGCGCCGCCTCGGCCTCGATCTCTTGGAGGGCCAGCACGTCCGCCCTCGACTCCTCGACGATGGCCGCGAGCCGTGGGAGATCGGTCGGCTCCACCCCGAAGCGCCGGATGTTGTACGTGCCCGCGCGGACGCCGCCGCAGCCGCGGAGCGCGAGGAGCAGGAGCACGACGAGGAGCGCGAGGAAGGCGTGGGCGAGCTTGGTCACGGGGTACCTCGCCCGAGGCTACGTCAGCCCCCCACGGCGCGCCCGGACGGGAACCCGGACAGCGGCCGCGGTCAGGGCGCGTCGTCGTCCTTCTTCGCGGCCTCCGTCGCGTCGTCGTCCTTCGTGGTCTCTTTCGCGATATCCTTCGCTTCTTCTTTCGCGGTTTCCTTTGCGCTTACCTCGGCGTCAACCTTGGTCGCGTCCGCGTCGTCACTCGCGGTCTCTTTCGTCGAAGCGGCGGGGTCATCTTTCGCGGTTTCTCCGTCCGCGTCCGCCACCTTCGCGTCGACCTCGGTCGGCGCGTCCTCGAGCTTCGCGTCGGCGGCCGCGGGCTTCGGCTTCTTCTTGAGGCCCTTCTTCTTCTTGCCCTTCGCGCCGGTCTCCGCGGGCGCGTCGCCCTCCGCGGCCTCCGCGGCGGGGGCCTCGGCGTCCTTGTCTTTCCCGTCTTTGCCTTCGCCGTCGGCGTGCGCGCCCTCCCCGAGCGTGGCGGGGCTCATGGCGACCTGCGGGTTCTTGCGGGCCTCCTCCCACATCATCGCGTAGGCCACCGCGCAGGCGAGGGCGGACGCGAGGCCGATGCCCTGGCTGGTCGAGAGCTGGATGAGCTCCGACTTGCCGAAGGACGCGGGCGCGAGGAGTTTGTAGGCCACGAGCGCGGGCACGAACGAGGCGACGCGGCTCACCGTGCGGACCGTCGCGTCTTTGATGCCTAGCGCGATGCCGAACGTGAAGGCGAGCGCGAACAGGAGGAGCGCGCCGCTGATGAGGAGGTGCTCGCGGATCGCGGGGCCGAACGAGCCGCGCTCGGTGTCGTCGCGGAGCACCTCGAGCACGAAGCGCGCGGCGCCGTAGGCGAAGGTGAAGAGGAAGAAGATCTGGCCGCGGAACTTCTGGTTCTTGCGCTGCCAGAGCAGGAGCCCGAGCAGCAGGAGGCCCACGAGCGACTCGTAGATCTGCGTGGGGTGAACCGGCAGCGACGCGTTCGCCTTCAGCACCTCCGACCCGAGCGGGGTGCCGCGGAACAGGTCGAGGTGCCGCACGAAGGCGGGCGAGCCGTCGCCGCTCGCGAGCGTGTGCTCGGGCCAGTGCGGGAACGTGCCGAGCTTCTTCAGCCAGCTGGGCGATGTGTCGGAGAGGCGCTTGCCGAAATCACAGCCGAAGAGATAGCAGCCGATACGCGTAATGAGCAGGCCCGAGGCGAGGCTCGGCACCGCCACGTCGGCCCACGGCAAGAGCCGGATCTTCTGCGACGACAGGTACGCCCAGCTCGCGAGGAACCCGCCCACGAAGCCGCCGTACGCCACGAGGCCGCCGCGCCTCAGGTCGTAGACGTCGGAGAACTGCTTGAACTCGTCGGGGTTGGTCGCGATGTAGAGCAGGCGCGACGCGACCACGGCGGAGAGCGCCACGATCACGTAGCAGTTCGCCATGGTCTCCTTCGGCAGGCCGTCGCGCTCGGCGAGGTTCAGGGTGAGGTACCAGCCCACGACGAGCGAGAGGCCGAGCATCACGCCGTACGAGTAGATGGGGAGGCTCGCCGACTCGAGCTTCATGTCGCGCGCCGCGAACCCGCCGACGCCGCACGCGAGCGCCACGATGAGGCCGATGCCGAACGAGCTCTTGTCCCCCTTTTGGCGCGCATACAGGGCGTACACGACCGAGATCAGCGCGATGAGCGCGAGCCCCCACCACAGCTTGATGGGCGTGTGCGGCAGCGGGATGCGAAAGAGGATGGGATGCATGGCGGGGCGTCATTTAGCAAAAATCGCCCTCGAAGCGGAGAAAGCTCGAAAATCCCGCCGCGCGACGGCCGCCACCCGGCGGGCCCCGTGGTAAAGAGGGCCACGATGCGCGCCTCGTCCCAGCTCTCGCTCGGTCCTCGGTCCACGGTCGCCCGCGTCGCGGCGGCCCCCCAGAAGCCGGCCGCCGCGGCTTACGCGCGCCTCGCGCTGGGCGCGCTCGTGGCGGCGCTCGGCGCCTGCGTGCC
>CAZHGG010000603.1:1662-4527 GCA_964531755.1 uncultured Polyangiaceae bacterium | reverse complement strand
ATGCCCACTGGTCGCGATGGATCAGCTGGGCCGGCTCGTCGGGCCCGATGCCGAGCACCGGGGTGATGACCGAGAGCGCCTTCTTCAGGGCCTTGTTCGCGGCCACCGGCGGCACCTTCAAGAGGTCGACCACGATGCGGTCGTCGTGCGCGTCGATGATCGCCGGCGGCCGCTTCGGCAGGAACTTCACCACGTTCCCGGGCTTCGAAAGATCGAGTGCGCCCGACTTCACGAGCATCGCCACGGGCGACTCGATGTCGGAGAGGATGGAGAGCTTCACGTCGCGCAGGCGCACGCCGATGCGGATCGACTCGGCCGAGATGTGCACCTCGTCGATCTTGATCGACGCCGCCGCGCGCATGGGCGTGCCCATCGCGTCCACCACGGCGCTGAGCCGCAGGGCGGGGGGCGTGGCGTCGATCTCGACGTCTTTCGGCGCCTTCTTCCCCTTCACCTGGCCGGCGAGCCACCGGAGGCTCGCGAGCGGCACGCCGAACTTCAGCGACGTCGCGTTCGCCGCCGCCTTGACCACTTCGTCGGGGTTCTTGCGCAAGTAGCCGAAGGCCGCCTTGAGGACCGATGTTGGGTTCATGGGTCGAGCGTACCGGCTCAGGAAGCCTTTGAAAGCGGGAACTTGGGCCGCGCACGATTCCGCGGCGCGTCAATCGCCGAGCCTGCCCCGAGCCAGGAGAGGCTACGCGCGCACGATCGCGTCCCAGTGCTCGGCGATCTCGGCCGCGGTCCACACCGTGCTCTCCCCCTCCTTGAACTTCCCAGGCGTCTCCACCACCTTGAACGCGTACATGCGGGCGCCCGCCACGGCGAGCACGTAGCCCGTGCGCGCCCCGCAGAGATCGCTCGCGAGGAAGAGCGCAGCCGGCGCCACGTGCTCGGGGCCGAGCGTCGCCGTGTCGTGGAACATGGGCAGATCGTCGGTCATGCGCGTCTTCGCGATGGGGGCGAGCGCGTTCACCGTGATGCGGTGCTTCTGCAGCTCGATGCTCATGGTTCGCGTGAGGCCGTACACGCCGGCCTTCGCCGCGGCGTAGTTCGCTTGGCCGAAGTTGCCCAGCATGCCGGAGACGCTCGTCGTGTTCACGATGCGCCCGCCCTCGCCGCGCCGCACGGCGAGGCGCGCGAAGGCCTGCGAGCAGAGGAACGTGCCGGTGAGGTGGACCGCGAGGACCGAGCCCCACATCGCGTCGTCCATCTTGAGGAGGCTCTTGTCCCGCAGGATGCCCGCGTTGTTGACGAGCACGTCCACCTGGCCGAACGCGCCCACCGCCGCCGCCATGATGCGCTCGGCCCCCTCGCGCGTGGCGACGGTGTCGGTGTTGGCGACGGCGACGCCGCCCTCCTTGCGGATCTCGGCCGCGACGGCCTCCGCCGGGCCCGGCCCTTCCGCGGGCGCGCCCTCGCCGCCGTCGCGGGCGCCGCCGAGGTCGTTCACGAGCACCTTCGCGCCCTCGCGCGCGAAGAGCTTCGCGTGCTCGCGGCCGATGCCGTTTCCCGCGCCGGTGACGATGACGACCTTCCCTTCGAGCAGTCCCATGGCCACGGCTTTACCGCGTTCGCGGCGTCGGGGGCGGCCTTTTTGGGGCGGCCGCGGCGCCGGGCGGCGTCGCCGGATCTTGGCGCAATTTGGCGGGCGTTGCGCTAGAGACGCCGAGGAGACGCGGAGCCGCGCGAGGCGAGGGGAGCATGAACCGAGACACGAAGCGCATCTTGACCTCCGTGCTGGACCTGCCGGCGGTGGAGGGCGACGGGCCTCCGTCCTCGCGGCACGCGCACGAGTTCCCCACCCAGCCCGGGGGCCTGCCCGCGGCGCCCGACGTGCGCGATCGCGCGGCCCTGGTGATGCTGACCGGCGTCGACGCGGGGCGGGTGTACCCGCTGGACCCCCACGCCACCACGACGCTCGGGCGCGGCTCGGACACGACCTGCATGCTCGACGATCCGGGCGTGAGCCGCCACCACGCGACCATCCGCCTCGTGGACGAGCAGTGGGTCTTCGAGGACCTCGGGTCCACCAACGGCAGCTTCGTCGCCGGCGTGCCTACGCGCGGCGCCTCGGCCGTGCTGAAGCCAGGGGCGCGTATCCAGCTCGGCCCCGAGGTCGTGCTGCGCTTCTCGATCACCGACGCGGCGGAGGCCGAGCTCCAGGAGCGGCTCTTCGAGTCGTCCACCCGCGACGGCCTGACCCAGCTCTACAACCGGCGGTACTTCTCCGAGCGCTTCGCCGCGGAGGCCGCGTACGCGGTGCGCCACCGCACGCCGCTCGCCCTCATCCTGCTCGACATCGATCGCTTCAAGAGCGTGAACGACCGGTACGGCCACCTCGCGGGGGACGCCGTGCTGTGCGAGGTGGCGGAGGAGATCCTGCGGGTCGTGCGCGCCGAGGACGTCGTCGCGCGCTTCGGCGGCGAAGAGATCGTGGTGCTCGCGCGGGCCACGAGCCGCGACGCGGGGGCGCGCCTCGGCGAGCGCATCCGGACGTCGATCGGCAACCTGCGCGTCACGGTGCCCGGCGCGCCGGAGCCGATCGCGGTCACTGTGAGCGTAGGGGTGGCCGATCTCGCCGAGATCCCGCAGGGTGGGGGAGAGCAGGAGCTGGTCGGCCTCGCCGACGGCCGCCTGCTCGCGGCGAAAGGCGCCGGTCGGAACCTCGTCGTGGCGGAGGACGCATGAAGGCAAGATGGGGCGGGATCGTGGTCGTGCTCGGACTCGCAGGCGCGCTCGGCGCGCTGGGCGCCTGCAGCGGCGCCGCGCCCGCCCCCGCGGACACCCCGCCGGCGCGGCCCTCGGAGGTCACCTTCCCGAAGGGGTTCCTCATGGGCTCGGCGACGGCGTCGTTCCAGATCGAGC
>CAZHGG010000603.1:0-1562 GCA_964531755.1 uncultured Polyangiaceae bacterium | reverse complement strand
ACCTTCCCGAAGGGGTTCCTCATGGGCTCGGCGACGGCGTCGTTCCAGATCGAGCGCGACAACGGCGGCACCGACTGGGGCGTGTGGGCCACCCTCCCCGACAAGATCAAGAACGGCGACAAGCCCGACGACGGGCCCGACGCCCTCGCACACATCGACGAGGACATCGCGTCGCTGGTCGCCACGTCCCAGAACGCGTACCGCTTCTCGCTCGAGTGGGGGAAGCTCTACCCCACGCGCGCGGCGTTCGACAGCGACACCCCGGAGCCGGCGGTGCTTGCAAAGTACACCGAGCTCGTCCAGAAGCTGCGCGCCGCGAAGATCACGCTGATGCTCACGCTGAGCCATTTCACGCTCCCCGTGTGGCTCGCCGACCCGCGCGTGAAGGGCCCGTTCGGCTGGGAGCAGCCCGAGACCGTCGCGGCGTTTGGGGGCTACTGCGAGCGGATCGCCAAGCGCTTCGGCAAAGACGTCGACCTCTGGGCCACGATCAACGAGCCCATCGTGGCGCCGCTCGGCGGCTACATCCAGGGTGGCTTCCCGCCTGGCCTCACGCTCGAGGTCGACCGCGCGCTCACGGTCGCCAAAGCCGAGGTGCGCGGCCACGCGCTCTGCTACGACGCCATCAAGCGGGTCGACAAGGACGACGCCGACGGTGACGGGCAGGCGGCGCTGGTCGGCCCCGTGATCCACCAGCGCGACGTGCTCCCGCGCGACCCGAACGATCCCGACGACAAGGCCGCGGCCACGCGCGTGCGCTACGTGAACAACCTCTGGTTCGCGAACGCCGCCGTGTTCGGCGACTTCGACGACGACTTCGACGGCAAGCTCGACGGCCCCGCCGACAAGCGCGCCGACCCCGCGCTCGGCAAGCGCGCCGATTTCCTCGGAGTGAACTACTACACCGCGATGGAGGCGGCCGCGTCCGGCGGCGTCGTGTTGCCGAGGGTGAACGCCGTCATCAAGGCCGACAGGCTCGAGTCGCCGCGCCCGAAGACCGACTTTCACTGGGACATCCACCCGGCCGGCTTCGCGAGCGTGCTGGATGAAGTTGCACAATACAAGCTCCCGGTCTACGTCACCGAGAACGGCATCGCCGACTCGGCCGACGTGAACCGCTCGCGGTTCTTGGCCGAGCACCTCTTCGAGCTCGGGTACGCGATGAAGCGCGGCCTCGACGTGCGCGGCTATTTCCACTGGTCGCTCATCGACAACTTCGAGTGGAACAGCGGGTTCTGCCCGCGCTTCGGGCTCGTGGCCTTCGACACCAAGACCAAGACGCGCACCCTGCGAAAGAGCGCCCAGACCTTCGCCCGCTTCATCCAGGCGGGCAAGGTCTCGCAGGCCGACATCGACGCCCAGCCGCCCTACGCCGCGCCCAGCTACTGCGAGTGAGCGCGGGCGGGCCGGCCGCGAGGCCCTCGGGCGCCTGGGCTCGCCTGCTCCTCGCGGCGTTCGCCGGCCTCGCGCTCGCCGGCGCCGCGCGCGCCCAGCCGGCGGAGATCGTGCCACCGCGGCCCCTCGCGCCCCGTCGGGCCGCGTACCCCGCCGGCGCCGGCACC
>CAZHGG010000602.1:0-4545 GCA_964531755.1 uncultured Polyangiaceae bacterium | reverse complement strand
GCGGGCTGTCCGGGTCACCCAGGCGGGCTGTCCGGGTCACCCAGGCGGGCTGTCCCCTTCGGGGTCGGTTGGGGTCGGGGTCGAGGTCGGGGTCGAGGTCGAGGTCGGGAGGTGGCGCCGTGACTCGGGGGAGTCACGGCGCTGGCGAGGGACAGGACATGGGTAACACTTCGGGGCATACCCATGTGACAGGTGGGGTGCCACAAATGTCCGTTCCGCTCGCCTACACCCGGACTGCCGATGGCGTCGACCGACGCTCCGAGCTACGCTGCCGCCATGCGTCGCGTCGCGCTCGGGGTGACCGTCTTGGCAGTGGGGGGCTGCGGGTCCCCGCCGCTCCAGACGCCGATGTGCGCTCCCGACCGCCAGGCCGGTCACACGACGCGCGACGCGCTGGGCGCGCTCGCCGAGTCGCCGCGCGCCGCGCGCGAGTCGACGGCTGAACCGGCCGAGCACGTCGCCCGCGTCGAGCCGGCGCTCACGCGCGTGTCGGCGCGTGCACGGCGCGCGGTCCGCTGGGTGGTGAAGGTGGGGAACGGCAGCTTGGTGAAGCCCGCGATCGAGGTGCGCGTCGGTGCCGAAGGCGAAATCCCGATGCACGACCCGGGCCTCGCGTGCAGGCTACGCCGTGAGGCGCTGTCGGAGAGGCGCACTGTTCGCTGCGAACGCGGAGACGGCTCGATGGCCGCGATCGTCGTGGGTTGTTGGCTTGCGTCGCCATCGCCATCGCAAGACGCGGAGCTTGTGAGCGAAGGCGCGGGCAATGCCATCTTGATCACCGCGAACACACTCTCGCACATCGTCACGACCATCGAACTCCATTGCGAGCCGAACCGGTAGGCTCGCCTCAGGGCTCAGGCCCCTCTTCGCCCAGGCCCCGAACCCGAAACCCGAGCTCGACACGAACGTTTGGACGTTGGTCTTGAAGATGGGCTGCTTCTTAGCCTCCCGACGGTCGGCAGCGCAGTAGGTCAAGAATGGCACGACCTCGCTCGCCTCAAGCCAACAGCGATCTGTGCCTTCGACGCTTGGCCTCCCAATGCGCCGGCCCCTATCCCAATGCGGACGCCGGCCGCTCTGTCGTTACGTATGGAAATGCAGGTCTCCTGCACTTCGTCTTTCCGCCTTGGAGCGCAGAGCCGCTTCCAAGACTGGCAACGATCTTCCCTCTGGAACGACAAGTCTCCGCCGCGGAGGCCTCTTCTCCACCGGGCGCCTCGCGTACGGTCTTCGTCACCTTCAGCCTCCCGACCATCGGCAACGCCATGGGTCAACTGACACGACCTCGCTCGCCTCAAGCCAACGGCGATCCGTCCCTTCGGCGCCCTGCCTCCCAACACCTCCGACCCGGACCGTTCCGCCCTCGCCCGAGGCGGTCGCGCGTCGCGCCCTAGCCAAACTGCACCCGCATCTCGTGACCGAATAGGTCAGGCGTCGCTAAGGCTTCGGGCGGCGTGTTGTGAGCAGCGCTCTCGTCAGCGGGGCCGTGGATCGCCCGCACTTCGTACATGGCTCGCTCGCGAGCATCGCCTTGACGTGCGCGATGTCGCGCCGCCACGACGAGAGCGGATCGATCCGATCGGCGTACGCCTCTGCCCAGGCGAGCTCCTCTTCGGCGTTGCCGCCCTTCGTGATCTCGAGCCCAGCGTCGTGGATGAGCGTCGGGGTTGTGGCTCGCGAGGTGCTCCCCTCCGACGCTCAGCATGCCACCCGTGCCCGCCGTGGGGTCGTACAGCGACCGCACGACCCCGGGCTTGGAGAGGGCGTCGTCGTCCTCGATGAACAGCAGATTCACCATGACGTACAAATGGGTCCCGAAGTGACGCGCGCCCTCTCGTCTCAGAGGTCGCCCGGCACGCTCAAAACACGATGGTCGCGCGCACGATGAGGACGTCGATCGGCGCGCCATCGCGCAGCACAGATACCCCCACGGTGGTCCCGGCCGGTCCGCGCAGGCGCTGCAGCACGTCGGCGACCGACATGCCCTCCGCGCCCTCGCCATCCACCCGCGTGACGCGATCGCCGGCGCGCAGGCCGGCTCGCTGCGCCGGATTGTTCGGGTAGACGCTCGCGATGAAGACGCCGTCGCCTGCGCGCCCCGACCGCAGGGTCGCGCCGATGCCGCCGAGCTCGATCGCGGCGCCGCCGTCGGCGCGGCTCAGCGTGATCTCCTGGGTGAGCGTGCCGCCGCTCTCGACCCGCAGGCCGGAGAGGAAGCGCGTGCGAAATCCCTCCTTTTCCGCGCGCACGGTGCACGGACCCGCGGGCGCCCCCTCGAGGCGGAAGCGGCCCGCGGCGTCCGACTGCGCCACGGCGCGACTCTCGAACACGCTGCTGGCGCCATCGAAGCGCAGCTCCACGCCGGCGATGCCCGCGCCGCGCTCGTCCGTGACGCGCCCAACGATGGCGCCTCCCTGCTGCAGCACGACGCGCACCCCGCGCGTGGTGGCGCCGCTCGTGACCTCGATCACGTCCGAGCGCGCGAGGGTCTTGCCTGGCGCCGTGGCGGTGAGCACGTAGCTCCCCGGCAACAGCCGCTCGAGACGAAAGACGCCACGCGCGTCTTCGAAGCTCTGCCGACCACGGCGCGCGCCCCGGCCACGCGACGCGGTGAACGCCTCGACGCCGACCTCGAAGGCGGAGACGCCGACGCCGCGCGCGTCCACCACGGCGCCTTCGATGGCGCCCCCGGCCCTGAGGCGCAGCGTCAGCCGGCGCCCTTCGAGGGCGGGCACGGGCTCGCTCGGCGCGAAGTCCGCGAGCTGTGCGAACACGGCGCAGCCGATCGCCGAGGGTGGCAGGCTGAAGGCGCCGTCGTCGCCGCTGGACGTGGTGTGCTCGTTCGGCAGGCCTTCGCACGCGACCACCCGGGCCCGGACCGGACGGCCGTCGACATCGAGCACCTCGCCAGGCACGGGGGGCGCCGCGACGAGGCGCAGGGTCGCCACGCGCTCCTGGGCGGTCGAGGGGAGGAGCGCCACCTGAGCGGTCTTGAAGCCAGGCGCGGTTCCGGTGAGCGCCGTGGCCTCC
Organism: uncultured Polyangiaceae bacterium; assembly: GCA_964531755.1. Taxonomy (GTDB): domain Bacteria; phylum Myxococcota_A; class Polyangia; order Polyangiales; family Polyangiaceae; genus JAAFHV01. The sequence goes on along the minus strand of CAZHGG010000602.1, from coordinate 1,515 downwards.
CCGGGCACCGCGCGCAGGGCGAACGCGCCGGCGGCGTCGCTGGTCGCGCGACGGACGAGGGTGCTCGAAGGCCCGACCCCCGCGACGGAGAGCGTGGCGCCCTCGATCGGTCGGCCCTCGCCGTCACTGACCACACCGCGGAGCACGCCCGCTGTGAGCACGAGCGTCAGGTCCAGTGTGCCCTCGGTGCCGCGGCGCAGCTCGGCGCTCGTGACCACCCCCTCGGGATCGTGATCCGCGACCACGCGCGCCGGCCAGCTTGGCACCCTCGAGAACACGAACGCCCCCGCGGCGTCGGTCCGCGTCTCGTAAATCGGCTCGTACGGCGACGCGGCGGGCATCGCGCGCACCACCGCGCCGGGCACCGGGTTGCCCGCGGCGTCGAGCACGCGCCCACGCAGCTCGCCGAGCGACTCCGGGTCAGCCCCGCCCGCCCCCAGGGACGGCACGCTCGACGCGCTCGACGCGCTCGACGCGCTCGCCGTGACCCTGTGTCCGCTCGAGGGCACGACGGCGCGGATGAGCGCCAGCGTGAGCGCGACCAGCAGCACCCCCGCGAGCGCGAGCGCGACCAGCGGCCACGGCGGGCGAGAGGAGCGCACCCCCGGATCGTAGACGACAAGCGCGCGCGGCCCTACTCCGCCGAAGCTGCGCCCCGCGTGTCACGTACTCCGAGACGCGTGGATGGTAGGCTTCGTTCAGGTGACATGGCGTACGCTCGTTTCGGCCACGATTCGGATGTCTACGTGTATGCGGACACGCGTGGAGGTTACACGTGTTTGCGCTGTGCCCGCTTCGCTGGAGAGTTCCGGTGCGCAACGGCTGCCGAAATGGTGACCCACCTCCTCGGGGAGCATCGCGCGAACGGACGCACGGTTCCTGACGATGCCATCGAGGGACTCCGAAGGGAGTCGGCGAGTCGAGGCGTCAAGCGCTAGACCGAGCCTTTCGTCGTGCACGCCGCACCGTGCGGGCGATCGAGCGACGGCGCGGCACGCGGGCGAGGTAGTCCGTCACGCCGCTCGCGGCCGCGAAGGGGTTCGGGCCTCGCCCTGATCGCCCACTGAACGCCCGAGTACCTATGGAGCAATGGGGCGTGTAGAATGCCCGCATGCGCATCGTGACGACCGCCCGCGACGGGGCCGAGCTGCGGGTCGATGGCGTGCCGCTCGCGTCCGCCTCGCCCGGCGACCCGCACCGCCTCACGCTCTCCACCGCGAAGGACCCGGCCGCCAAGACCCACGCGCGCGCGCTCCGGCTGCTCACGCTCCGCGCGCGCTCGGTCCACGAGCTCCGCGCGAGCCTGCTCGAGAAGGGCGAGCCGCCCGAGCACGTCGCCGAGGTCGTGGCGCGCCTCCTGGCCTCGGGCCTCCTCGACGACGCGCGGTTCGCCGAGGACCGGGCCCGGGCGCTGCTCGTGGGCAAGGCGCGCTCGCGGCGCCGGCTCGAGCACGACCTCGTGGCGCGAGGCGTGCCGCGCGAGGCCGCGAGCGCCGCCATCCGGCGCGCCCTCGC
>CAZHGG010000601.1:0-4546 GCA_964531755.1 uncultured Polyangiaceae bacterium | reverse complement strand
CGCTTGATCCATCGTGCACCTCCTCGGTTCCTGCGTTCCTGCGCCTGGCCGTTCGGCCTGGGGTCGCGAGGTCGCCATTGCGAGCGCGGTGCCAGCGCGCGGGCGGGCCAAAGGGCGGCATTTTTGCGGGGAAGCCGCCCGCCGGGGCCGTCCCGGCCGTCCCGGTGCCCGTCCAGGACGCAGCCGGCTTGCCCGATTCTCAAAAGCGCGTACAAATCCACGGAACCCTTCGGAGAGTCAGATGACCCAGCACGACGAGTCCATGCAAATTGCACGTATCGAAGAGAGCCTCTCGGCCGAGTCCACGGCCTCTCGTCGAGCGTTCCTCGGTGCGGCGGGCGCGGCGGTGCTGGCCCCCAGCGCGCTCGCGCTGCTCGAGCGCGAGGCCCAGGCCGCGGGGGGCGCGAACGAGGCGCGCAGCTTCGCCGCCCAGCCGCCCGCGGGCTTCCGGCCGTTCTCCGCGCCCGGCAAGGTCGTGAAGGTCAGCAAGAAGGACTCGCTCGAGGCGAACCAGCTCTACCCCAAGGCCGACGACGCCAAGGCCATGCTCACGCGCGTCCTCACGGAGCTCACCGGCAAGCCCGACCTCGTCACCGCGGTGAAAGAGTTCGTGCACCCGCAAGACAAGGTGCTCGTGAAGGTCAACGGCATCGCCCGCCAGAACATGGGCACGAACAAGGAGCTCGTGCTCCCGTTCATCGAGGCGATGATCGCCGCCGGCGTGCCCGCGGCCAGCATCACGGTGCTCGAGCAGTACGGCGGCTTCCTCGCCGGCACGCGCATCACCCCCGCGAACCTGCCGCCCGGCGTGCAGGTGGCCATCCACAACAACGGCAAGATCAAGGGCCCCGACGGCGACAAAGAGAACCCCGCCATGGTCGCCATGCCGGAGCGCCTCATCCCGGGCACGGGCACGCGCACCAAGTTCGTGAAGCCCCTCACCGACGCGACGTGCGCCATCAACTTCGCCCTGGTGAAGGACCACAGCATCTGCGGCTTCACGGGCGCGCTGAAGAACATGACCCACGGCTGCAGCATCAACCCGCACGACTTCCACGTGCACAACGCGAGCCCCCAGATCGCCCTCATGTACGCGCAGGACGTCATCAAGTCGCGCGTGCGACTCAACATCCTCGACGGCTACAAAGTCATGGCCCACGGCGGCCCCCTCTGGAAGTCGCCGCAGCACGTGAAGCCGCACGAGGCGGTGTACGCCTCCACCGACCCCGTGGCGATCGACGCCATCGGGTGGGAGGTCGTCGAGAAGCTCCGCGCCGAGCTCGGCCTGAAGACCCTCACGGACGAGAAGCGCGCCCCGTCGTACATCAAGGCGGCCGCGGAGCTCGGCCTCGGTGTGGCGGAGCGCGCGCGTATCTCGTTGAAAGAAGTGACGATTTAGTCGAGCGCGCGACTGCAGCGCGGGGGCCGCTCCTCGGCTATCGTGGGGGCATGCGCGAGAAGTACTCGACCGTGGAGACGTTCGGCCACACGGGGCGCACCTCCATCCCCGACCTGCCCAAGGGCGCCGCGTTCCTCGTGGTGCTCTACGGGCCGGACATGGGCCGGCGCATCCAGCTCGGCGGGGAGCCGTTCATCCTCGGCCGCGTGGAGCCCGTCGACCTGCTGCTGCCCGAAGACAGCGTCAGCCGAAAACACGCGCGGCTCTTCCTGCGCGCCGGCCGCCGCCACATCGAGGACCTCGGCTCCACGAACGGGACCTTCGTCAACGACGCGCCGATCCGCGAGGTCGAGCTCGTGAACGGCGCGCAGATCAAGGTCGGGCGCACCATCCTGAAGTACATGACGGGCGACGACGTGGAGGCCCGCTACCACGAGGAGATCTACCGCCTCATGATGAGCGACGCGCTCACGCAGGCGCGGAACAAGCGCGCGTTCGATGAGGCCCTGCCGCGCGAGATCTCCCGCGCGCAGCGGTACCGGCGTGAGCTGGCGCTCGTCGTGTTCGACATCGACCACTTCAAACGCATCAACGACGCGCACGGGCACGTGGCCGGCGACTCGGTGCTCCAGCAGCTCGGCGCCCTGGTGCGCGCCCGCGTGCGCGAGCACGACACGTTCGCCCGCGTGGGCGGCGAGGAGTTCGCGCTCCTGCTCCCGGAGGTCGACCCTGGCGGCGCGGGCGTGGTGGCCGAGAAGCTCCGCGCCGCCGTCGCCTCGGCGGTCTTCTCGGCGCGGGACGTCCAGTTCTCGGTGACGATCAGCGCCGGCTGCGCCACGTGGAGGCTCGGGTGCTCGGCGGAGCAGCTCTACGAGCGGGCAGACAAGGCCCTCTACGCCGCCAAGCAGGGAGGCCGCAACCGCGTCGTCGCGGCGCCATGAGGGAGCCGCCGCTCATCGCTGCTCCGAGCATCGCGCGAGGCCGGCTCGTGTGGCGGGTAGCGGCGCTGCTGACGCTCTCGAGCGCCCTGCTCGGGTGCCGCAAGCGCGACGTGCAGAGGAAGGCGGACGCTGGCGTCGGCGAGGTCCACGTGAAGGTCGCCTCGTCGTCCGCGCCGATCGACATGGCCGCCGCGCGGGGGAAGGTCACCGAGCCCGTCGCCGCCGCGGCCGAAGATCCGCGCGCCTCGTTCGTCGACAACCGCGTCGCGCGGGCGGCGACCGGCACCCGCGAGATCGTGGCGTTGCGCGTCTGGAAGTGCGGTCCGTCGTGCACGTGCCCGCCGCCGTGCATTCAGGCGAGCGCCGAGGGCGAGCCGTCGCGCTGGCTGGACGTCCGCGGCGCCGACGGAGACCCTGTGGCGCTCTCCGACTGGGCCACGGCGGAGGTGACGGGGAGCTTCACCGGCCGCACCCGGAGCGCGCCGGCCGAGCCCGGGCAGCCCGCCGTCGCGTTGCCCGAGCTCCGCCTCGTGGGCGAGCCGGTCGTCGTGGCCACCGGCCCCTCGCCGGAGCCCGGCGCACCCCCGCGGGTGGTGCTCGAGGGCGCGGCGGCGGGCAAAAACGTGAGCGTCGTCCACGACGAGCGGCCGTTCCTGGTGATCGCCGGGGCCTTCCCGCTCGCCGCGCCGAGCTCGGAGGCGGAGGCCGGGCGGCTCTTCGAGAAGCTCACGCGCCTGGGCATCTCCGACGCCGAGAGGGTCGACAGCCGCGCGTTCTCGGCGCTCTCCTGCTGCTTCGATCTGGTGGTGGCGGGCCGCTTCGCGGACGCGAAGGCGGCGGCGGCGAGGCAGCGCTCGCTCGTGGCCCGGGGCGTGAAGGACGCCTACGTGAAGCGGGGCTTCTGATCGCGCCGGCCGTGGCCTAGCAGGGTCCCGCGACGGGAGTCTTTCAGCACACGGCGCCGAGGCATCGGCGCTGACTGCGCGCCGGGGCGCGCGCGGAGCGTCGCGCTAGCGCGACAGCGTCACGAGGCAGGTCGGCTCGCCGCTCGTGCGGCACTTGCCGCGTAGCGTGATCGAGCTGCCGTCGTCGGCGATCGACACGAGCTCCTCGGCGGCCCCGAGCGCGTCCGGGGCGATGGGCACCGGGCCCGGCGTGACGAACGCGGCGTCGAAAGAGGCGCGTCGGGAGGCGACCAGGCGGAGGCTGTCGCCCGAGCCCGTGAGGCCCGCCAGCCGGAGCCGGCTCCGCGAGAGGACGAATCCGCCGAGCGCGACGCTGTCGTAGACCGGACGGCCCGACTCGCAGCGCGGCGGCCCGGCGTCGCTCCCGAGCGGGCACAGCAGGATGCGCGTGCCGCCGCCCGCCGAGAGTGTGCCGGCGTACACCTCGCCGGCGGCCCGCACGATGCGGATCACGCCTGCGTTGTCGCCGAACACGGCCGACGTCGTGTCGTCGAGGGCGAGGAAGAGCCCTCCGCCCCCCAGGGTGAAGAGCGCGCGCGGCGCGGACACGCTCGGGCCGAGCGCGTCGCTGAACGGAATGAAGCTCGTGGGCTGGCCGGCGCTGGCGAACGAGAACTGCGCACCGCCGCCCACGATGTGCCCGCCGTAGAGCCCGGTCGTGGCTGTCTCGTCCAGGAGCGCGAGGGTCCCGAGCGCGTCGTCTTGGGCCATGGCGACGACGGTCCCGGTGACCGGGACCTCCTTCGCGAACGCCAGCGGCTTCTCGGGCTCCGCGTCGACGGGGGGCGGAGTCGGCGCGTCGGTGGGGGGCGGCACGGGGCCGTCGGTGGACGCGTCCAGGGCGCCGGTTCCGGAGCCCGATGGCGCGAGCGACAGCCCGCAGCCAACGAAGCAGGCGACGATCGCGAGTGACACCGCTCCCCTCATGAGCGCCAGCCTAGCATGAACGCGAGCGCTACGGCTTCGGCTCTGGGCCGCGCGGGGCCTCGACGGGCTTGGGCGTGGGTACGGCGGGGCTGGGCGCGGCGGGCGCGCTCGCCGGCGCGGTCGCCGCGGGCGCGTTCGCCGCGGGCGCGCCGCCCTCGGGGGGGAGGAAGTCGCCCTGGGGGAACTCCACCGCGAGGGGGAAGGCCGCCAGCTCGTCGCAGAGGGCGCCGAGGTAGCGCCGCTCCTCGGGGCCGCGCTTGAAGGAGTAGGGCAGCTGGACGAGGAGGGCGGCGAGCCGCCCGGAGGCCGCGAGG
>CAZHGG010000600.1:0-4549 GCA_964531755.1 uncultured Polyangiaceae bacterium | reverse complement strand
CGCGAGCGACCTCTCTGCGAGCGGGGTCGTCGCGTGCGGGCGCGAGGAGGGGGGCGCGTTCCGGTGCTGGGGCAGCGCCCAGGGCCTCCCGGACCTGGGCGGCGACGTGGCCGACATCGCGGTCGCCGCGACCCACGCCTGCGCGCTGCGGCGAGACGGCACCGTGCGGTGCGTGGGCGCCGAGCGCTGGGGCGGCTCGGGTCGGGAGTCGCTGAACCGCCCGCAGCTGCCGGCGTCCGCGCCGCCGGCCGCGGAGATCGCCACGGGCGACGCGTTCGCGTGCGCGCGCGGGAAAGACACGAAGGTTTACTGTTGGGGCCAAAACGACGTGGGCCAGCTCGGGCTCCCGCCGGATTTCGTCGTGCACGAGGCGCCCGTGGCGGTGCCCGGCGTGGCCGACGTGGAGTCGATCTCGCTCGGCGAGGCGTCGGCGTGCGCGCTCGGCGGCGGGAGGGTCACGTGCTGGGGAGCCAACGCGGAGGGCGAGCTCGGCCTCGGCCGCGCGAGCCCGCACGAGCGCCCCACGCCGGCGCCGGCGCTCGCGGGCGCGAAGGACGTGTGCTTCGCCTCGTCGAGCGCGTGCGCGCTGACCTCGGACGACGCCATGGTGTGCTGGGGGAGCAACGGCTCTGGGCAGCTCGGCGACGGCACGACGCGCGCGAGCCTCGCGCCCGTGCGCGTGGCCTTCTGACGCGAGGCCCGTCCAGCACGCTGGAGGCGTCGGGCGAGCGACCGCAGCTCTGGACCCCTTCAGAACCGGAACACGAGGGGCGCGCTCGGGCTCGCGAGTCGCCACGGGCGCGACTGCGGGGCGGGGCCGCCGCGGGTGGGCGCCCCGAGGGCCGGGTGCTCCGCCGAGACCCCGACGATGAGCAGATCGAGGCTGTAGGCGAGCACGAGCCCGGCCGCCGTGCCGATCACGTCCCAGGTGAGGTCCTTCCACGAGGGAGTGCCGAGCCCCGCGAGATCGGCGAGCTCCTTGCTGACGCCGAGCGTGAGCGACAGGCCCGCGCCGAGCAACAGCGGCGGATACCGCGCCTCGAACGCCGGCGCGGCGATCGCGTAGGTGCCGGCCGACAGCGCCGCGGAGACCCCGAAATGGAGGGCCTTGTCGCGCCCCCACCAGTCGTCGCCGTCGGCGCGCGCGGGCGTCGCGATCGCGACGGAGAGGACCGCGGCGAGGCACGACACGAGGCGAGGCTTCCGCCGAGCGACCACCCGCGGAGCGTACACGAGACCGCCCGTCGCTACGTGGCGCTCTCTTTGCCGATCGCGGCCCACAGCGAGCTCTCCCCGCGGCCGCCCTCGCCCGTGAGCCCGACGAGCCGCGCGGAGCGCGCCCAGAGCTCGGCCTGGGCGCCCACGTCGTAGCTCGCGGAGCTCGAGCGCACGGCGCGGCAGCTCGAGAAATACCGGCCCGTGACCCCCTCGACCTCGGGCGAAGAGGCGAGGTAGATCGAGGTCTTGGCGCCCTCCGCGGGGGTGAGCAGGAGCGGGCTCACGAGCCGCGCGAGCGCCGCCGTGAGGCCGCCGTCGGTGCGCGCGAAGCCCGACGCGATGACCCCGGGGTGCAGGCAGTTGGCGGTGATGTTCGCGCCCTCGAGGCGCCGCGCGAGCTCGTACGTGAAGAGCACGTTCAGGAGCTTCGAGTGGCTGTACACCTTGCTCATCGAGTAGCCGCGCGAGAACTGCAGATCGGCCAGGTTGGGCTTCGCGCGCAGGTGGGCGCGCGAGGCGACGTTCACGACGCGCGCGGAGACGCCGCGCGGCCTCCCCGCGGCGGCCGCGGCGTGCAGCGGCTCGAGCAGCTCGTGGGTGAGCAGGAAGTACGCGAGGTGATTCACCGCGAGCGTCTCCTCGACGCCGTCGCGGGTGATGCGCCGCTCGGTCACGAGGACGCCGGCGTTGTTGACGAGCACGTCGAGCGCCGCGTGCTTCGCGCGGAACTCGGCGGCCACGCGGCGCACCTCGGCCTGCGCGCCCAGGTCGGCCACGAGCAGCTCGGCCGAGCCGCCGGCGGAGGTGATCTCGCGCGTCGCCTCCTCCCCCCGCGCGGCGTTGCGGCACACGAGCACCACGTGGGCGCCCTTCGCCGCGAGGCTCTTGGCGGTCTCGCGGCCGATCCCCTGGTTGGCCCCGGTCACGAGGACCGTCTTGCCCTTCATCGTCACAGCGCACCTCTGCCCAAGGCCATAGCACCGGGCTCGTCGCGCCGAGCGGCTTTCCGGCCTACACTGTGCGGTCTCTCGTCGTACCCCTTGGAGTCGCGCATGCCCTTCCCTCGACCCCGTCGCTTCCGCCCGCTCGTCCTCGCCGCCGGAGTGGCCGCCTCGCTCCTCGGGGGCGCCTCGCCCGCCGCCGCGGCGCCGCCGCCGCCCACGGGGCCGCACCCGCGCATCTTGCTGAACAAGGCCACGCTGGACGCCCTGAAGGCGAGGGCCGCGGTGAGCGGCTCGGCCACGGCGAAGATGATCGCGCGCTGCGACGCCATCGTGGCCAACCCGAGCCGCTACTCGGAGGGCGTGTACACGGGCTACGGCTGGGCGTTCAACGGCTCGGCGTGCGCGCTCGCCTTCCAGCTCACGCAGAAGACCACCTACCGCACCGAGGCGGTGAAGTACCTGAACGCGCTGCTCGACGATCGCGACCAGATGGGCGACGGCCGCGGCGGCGATCTCGTCACCAACTTCGACACCGGCTACCCCATCCGGCACCACGGCACGTTCGCCGCGCTGCTCTACGACTGGCTCCCGGGCGCGCCCGGCGTCGACGCGGCCCGCACGCGCGCCCGCATCAAGGTGTGGGTCGACCGCTACACGCGCGAGGGGTACCTGCGCGACGTGCCGGGCGGCAACTACCACGCAGGCTACGTGTCCGCGAAGACGTTCGCGGCCATCGCGCTCGCGGGCGAAGACGGCGCGGCGACTGCCTATTACAACGACGTCGTCGACAACCTCTTTACGAAGCAGATCGGCGGCGTCGGCCTCGGCCCGAAGGGCACGATGCTCGACGGCGACTGGCCAGAGGGCTGGGAGTACGCGCCCTTCAGCATGATGGGGTATGGCCTCGCCTGGCGCGCGCTGCGCGACAACGGCATCTCGCTCCCCCAGGTCGACCAGTATTTCGACGACGCCATTCCCCTGTATCGGCACACGTTCACGCCGAACAAGAAATTCGGCTGGGCGGGCGGCGACTGGGGCACGAACGATCTCTACGCGACCCTCTCGCGCCGCGGCGTGGTGGCGGCGATGCTCGCCGGGAAGAACCCCACGAACGCCTCGTGGGGCGCCGGGCTCCTCGCGGATCCCGCCCTCGGCGAGATCGACGAGTGCCTGGCGTGCGAGGCCCTCGCCGAGACCCGCGGCGCCGCGCCGGTCGACTACGTGTCCACCAAGCCGCCCACGTTCTACCTGGCGCGGGGCACGCGTAACCTGTACTCGCGCTCGAGCTGGGGCGCCGACGCGTTCTGGAGCGTGTTCACCTCGGCGCCGCGCCTCGGGCCCGATCACCAGCACATCGACGCCTCGAACTTCGCCTTCGCGCGCGGCGCCGACCACCTCATCGTCGACCCGAGCCCGTACGGCTCGCTCTCCACGCTCACCGGCAACGCGATTACCGTCGACTCGAAGACCGTCGGCGCCGACTACCAGCCAGGCCAGTCGGCCCGGAGCCAGGCCGATCTGCCCTGGGCGCGCGGCTTCGAGTCCGGCGTCGTCGCGGCGCGCGCGGAGCTCTCCAAGGCGTTCGCGGACAGCGAGGGCAAGACCGACGTGCCCTTCGCCCGCCGCGACTACGCGTTCCTGCCCGACGGCGAGGTCATCACGATCGACCGCGCGCGCACCGACGATCCCGCGCGGGGCATGGCGCTGCGCTTCCGCTCGATGGCCTCGCTCACGCTCGACGCGGGCGGTGCGAAGGGAACGGCGGGCAGCTCGCAGCTCGTGCTCCACGCGGTCGTGCGGTCGGGCGGCACGCCCGAGGTGCGCAAGATCCCGCGCCGCGAGTGCTCGGGCTCGCGTTATGGCTTGTGCGACGGCGCGCGGTATCCGGTCGACGAATACCGCGTGAAGGTGCCTGGTCCCACGGCGCTCGCCGTGCACGTGTTCGACGGCACCGCCACGGGCGAGGCCGGCGCGACCACGACCGACATCACCAAGGTCGACCCGAAGAACACCGGCGTCGTGGGAGTGGAGCTCGTGCGCGGCGGGCGCACCCTCATGGTGGCGTCGTCGGCCAAAGACGGCGTCGCGGGGGCCGAGCTCGCCTACGTGGCCACGGGCGACGCCGAGGCGCGGCACATCGTCTTCGACGCGCCGGAGGCCGACGGCAAATCCAATGTCTCCGCGACCCCCGAGGGCGGGAAATGCGCCGTGAAGATCACGGCGGGCCCGGGGCTCGAGGGCCACCCGCTCGTGTTCCGCGTCGCGGCGGCCTCCGCGGGCTGCACCGTGACGGAGGACAAGGGCGTCGCCCTCGCGAAGCCCCCGCCCGCCCCGGGCGAGCCAGGCGGCCCGCCGCTCCCCGGTGAGGGCGGCGCGGACGGCGGCCC
>CAZHGG010000599.1:0-4560 GCA_964531755.1 uncultured Polyangiaceae bacterium | reverse complement strand
CGGCCGCGAAGACTGCCGCGGGGCGACCGGCATCGACGACGACATCGAAGCGTGTCACGCGAGTCGCGAAGCCGCCGTCGCGGCCTGCCGCGCGAGCTTCGCCGCCGGCACGCCCGAGCGGGACACCTGCGTGGACGCGGCGCAGCTCACCTGCTTCGGTTGCCGCGACGACGCGCGCGAGGCGAACCGCACCGAGATCCGGCTGTGCAACACGGGCTTCCGCGGCTGCCGCCTCGCCTGCCCGCGCGTCCTCGACCCGCCCGCCAGTCCCTCGGAGTGCCGAGCCGCCGCGCGCGCGGAACACGTCGCGTGCCGGGAGGACTGCAACGAAGACTTCCAGGTCGAGAAGGACGCCTGCCGCGGGCTCGACCACGCCTGCGTCGAGGTCTGCCGTGCCAGTCGCGACGCGTGTCGCGACGAGGCCGACGACCAGCTCGAGTCGCTGATCGACGCCTGCAACGCGACGCGCGACGCGCAGATCGCGACGTGCGCGGGCGACGACGCCTGCATCGACGCGGCGCAGTCCGCCGCGTTCCAGTGCCGCGACCAGGCGCGCGAGGACATGAAGCCCTCGTTCCAGGCGTGCCGCGCGGCGTACCAGGCCTGCGTCGTCGGCCCGCCGGGGTGCCCCGCAGCGGCGCCCTGACGGCTCACGCCACGCCTCGGCAGGAGGCTGCGACGGGGACGGCGTGCGGGCCGCAGGGCTTGCACTCCGCGACCGGTCGCGGCTTACTGGAGTCCCGCGCCCGATCCCGGGCCCGCACAGGGGGTCTCGCATGCGTGCCCGGCGACCGGCACTCGGACGAGGCCGAGCAGCACCCCAGACCCGGCGAGCCCGCCCGTCAGGGAGCGCCGTCGAGGGGCGTGACCGCCGGGGAGGTCGCTTCCTCCACCGGTCCGCGGCTCACGAACCACCCCATGGCGCCCGCGGTGAAGAACATGATCAAGCTGTAGATCGCGGCGGGGATGGCCATCGCGGTGTCGTTCAGGAGGAGTGGGCTCGAGGCGATGGCGATCGCGAGGGTGCCATTGTGGATGCCGATCTCCATGCCGATCGCGATCGACTGGCGCTTCGGGAGGCGGAACAGGCGAGGGACGAAATAGCCGACCGCGAGGCTCGTGAGGTTGAAGGCGAGGGCCGCCGAGCCGACCTGCTGGAAGTAGTCGGCGAGGTGCGTTCGCTCCTTGGCCACCGCGGCGGCGATGACGACCGCCAAGAACGCCGCCGAGAGGACGCGCACGGGGCGATCCAGACGCGTCGCGAGGGTCGGGTTCTTCGCGCGGACGAGCATGCCCAGGGCGACCGGGACGAGCACGATCGCGAACACCTGGAGGATCTTGCCGAACTGGAGGGGGATCGCCTTGCCGTGCCCGAGGAACACCTCGAGCGCGAGGTTGACGATGAGCGGCAGCGTGAAGAGCGAGAGCAGGCTGTTCACCGCCGTCAGCGTGATGTTGAGCGCCACGTCGCCCTTCGCGAGGTGGCTGAAGAGGTTGGCCGTCGCGCCGCCCGGAGAGGCCGCCAGGAGCATGAGCCCGACGGCGAGCGCCGGCGGGAGGCGGAAGGCGACGGCGATCCCGTAGCAGGCCACGGGGAGCAGCAGCGTCTGGCAGACGAGGCCGATGACGACCGCTCGTGGGTAGTCCATGACCCGCTTGAAGTCGGCGATCGTGAGGCTGAGCCCGAGCCCCAGCATGATGATGCCGAGCGCGACGGGCATCACGATCGTGGTGATGACGTTCGTTTCCAAGAGCGACCCCCTTCGTCGGAGGATACACGGATGGACCCCTGCGGGCCCTCGACCGTGACGAGAAGCCGCCGGCCGGGTGCGCGGCGCCTGAAGCATCTCGAGGGTGCGCTGCGAGCCGCGGCGTTCGAGCTCTTGTCGGCGCATGGCGAGATCCGCACGCGGGGAGCGCACGCGAGGCCTCTCCGGCGGGTTGGTCCCAGAGCGGATCGCCGCGCTCGGCCGACGGGAAATCCCCTACGATGGAGCGTCACCACGAGCACTCGGTACCGACCCCATGCGCGCTCCGCTCGCCTTCCTCGCCATCACGTCCCGGCTGTTCACCGCGTGCGCTCCGAAGGACGACGGGGGCGGCGCGCCTCTCCGGCTCGTTCTCGCGCGATCGCGCCCTCCGCACCGACAGGAGGCTCGTCGGCATGCTCGGCCTCCCCGCGAACGCGCGGGTCCTGGAGAGCGACCTCTCCGGAAGTGACTGCTCGCGGGCCACCCAGTGGTGAGCGCGATCTACCTCGGCGCCTTCTCGATGGTGGCGGGGGAGCGGAGTGGGGTAGAGGCGATGGCGAGCGCCTTCGGAGTCGGATCCGGGGGGACCTCGCGCGCGAGCGCGGAGCGCCTCGAGACGCGCGCGGGAGAGGTCAAGGAGCAGATGGCGCGGAGCCGAACCCGGCTCGCGCTGCTGACGGAGGCGATCGTCGGAGCTCCGTAGCCGCCCGCGGCCGGGTGTGCAGCCACCTGGAGATGGCGGGTATCCGCGGCCGGAAACTGGCTTGCGTGTCCCTCGCTTTGTGGTATGGCACCCGGGCACCCAAAAGGGGGATTCCAATGAAGAACGCGAAGAAGACGACCCAGCAGAAGTCCGTGAAGAAGCCGGCCCTCCAGACCAAGAGCGGCCTCAAGGCTGGCAAGAAGAACGGCGCGACCATCGAGTAGTCGAAGCGAGCCGGCGCTTCGCCGCCGCACGCGGCGGCGGAGCGTCGGTGCGTCGCGCTCGCTCGGGGTCATCGTGGTCTCAGTCGACGATGAACACCGGTCGGATGGCGCTCGTCCCGGAGAGCAGCCCCATCGTCTCCCCTCGAGACGAGCGGACGAGGCAGCCTCCGGCGCGGCCATTCCAGGTGTACGGATCGAGCCCTGACCGATGGCGAGCGCGGCCGACGCCACCCCGCGGCGTCAGGATCGGGAGCGACTCTTCTTCGATGTCGACGCGCTCTTGAACGACGTGAGCCTCGTCGCGCGCCGACCGTAGCGCGGCCCGCCACGCGGAGGGCGTCACCTGCCACCCGAGGACGACCCCATTGCCGGACGCTCCGAGCGACGGCTTGAGCACGAGCCGCTCTCGGTGGTCCTCCACGAAGCGCATGAGGTCCACGTCGCGATCTCCATGGCGCGTGCGGGTGTCCTCGAGGTTGCGGGTCCAAGGCAGGTGCCTGCGGAGCGCGCGCAGCTCCGGCGGCGTGAAGAAGTGCTCGAATTTCGGGTCGCTCAGCACGGCGAACGCGGACTTGGAGAACCGCGCGGTGTCGCGTGGGCCGACGACGAGCCAGACGGCCCGGCGCTCGAGCGCACGGATGATGGCGTCCTCGCCGCGTGCCTCGAGCGCCTCCTCGGCGAGGTAGTAGACGGCATCAACAGGCGCGCCCTGCGCGCGGAGCCTGCCGCGGACGAACGCGAGCTCCTCCGATCGGACGACGACGACCTCGAAGCCACGCGCACTCAGGAGGGCGATGACGGCGCGCTTCTCGACGTACTTGTCGCCGGCGAGCAGGTCGCGATCGACGACCGCGAGTCGCGGCCGCGCGCCGCCCGCCTCGCCGCCTCGCCACTCGGCGTCGGCGCGTCGATAGGCGGTGACCATCCTCTCCATGGTGGGGACGTAGCGCAGCGAACGGTGTCGACGCAGCTCCTTCATGATCGGGAGCCCGTCGAAGAGCTCCGCGAGTTGCTGTCCGTAGACCATCCCCCCGGGCGTGTTCGAGTACTCGATGATCGCGTAGCTCCCGCGGGAGGAGAGGAATCCGTCGAAGCGACCGAGGAGGAGCGGGGCGCCGTGACGGATCTCGAGGCGAAGGAGCCGCACGTGATCCCGCTCGAGGCCCCAGTGCTTTCGGAGCGACGGCGTCGAGGCGAGCCGGGCGGTCGCGCGCGAGAGGGCGCTCGAGAGCAGGGCGGCCGCGCGACACACGCGTCGGTAGGTCGACTCCGTCAAGAAGAGCGGGCGGAGGACGCCGAGCACGGGCTCGCTGGCGTACTGCAGGTCCGGGCGCTGCCTGGCAGCCGCGACCCGCTCGACAGTGCTCGTCCGGTGGCGGCCAGCGAGCAGCTCTTCGTAGCGCGCCGCGATCTCGGTCGCTGCGCTGGCGTTCGACGCGTCCCCCATGGTGTGCCGGAACTATCAGGGCCGCGGCGCACCTGTCGAGCGTCGTGGTGGAGTTCGCGGAGCGGGGCCCCGAACTGTCCAGGCAGGTCTTGGCGCTCCGCCCTCCCATGCCTGTCCGCGCCCGTCACGCCATCCCGCCACTGTTCATGTGTTCCCATGCGCGCTCCGCGCGGTCGGCCAGGTCCTCGGGGAAGGGCCGGTCGGCGCGCAGGGCCTCGCCTTTCGCCCGCCAGCGCCGCAGATACCGTACGAGAGAGGCGAGCGTGGTGGCGTATCCCGTGGAGGCCACGTCGTCGCGCTCCTCGGGAGTCATCCACAGGGAGGTCTCCATGTGCCGCGCGCGCTCGGCTCGCGCCCGCACCTCGGCGCTCGGCGCGAGGGGGTCGAGGGTCCCGTCGGCCGCGTAGATGTTCGCCGAGATCACCTTCCCAGGGA
>CAZHGG010000598.1:0-4563 GCA_964531755.1 uncultured Polyangiaceae bacterium | reverse complement strand
GCGCGCGCGGGCGCCGGGGCGGCCGCCTTGGGCTTCTCCTCGCACGCCGCGACCACCACCAGGAGAGCCGCCGCACTCACGAACCACGCGCGCCGCATCAGGCCCGCGAGCATAGCAGCCCTTTGAGAAACGCCCGCCGCGCGACTACGCTCCGCCGCATGAAGCTCCACGGATTTGCCATGTCGCCGAACACGAAGCGCGCCATCCTCGGCCTGGAGGAGGCGGGCCTCGCCTACGAGCGCGTCGCCGTCGACCTCATGACGGGTGAGCACCGCGGCGCCCCCTACAAGGCACTGAACCCCACGGCGCGCGTGCCTACGCTCGTGGACGGCGACTTCGTGCTGTGGGAGTCGAACGCCATCCTCGAGTACGTCGCGGCGCTCGCGCCCGAGCGGCGCCTCGGCGGCGAGAGCGCGCGCGAGCGCGGAGAGATCGCGCGGTGGATGTACATGAACTCCGCGCACCTCTCGCCGAACATGGCCCGCGTGTTCGCGCACACGATCCGCCTGCCCGAGGCGCAGCGGAACCCCAAGCTCGTCGAGGAGTCCCGCGCGGAGATCGCTCGCTGCCTGATCGCGCTCGAGCAGCGCCTCGCCGGGCGCGAGTGGCTCGCCGCCGATCGCCTCACGATCGCCGACCTCTCCGTGGCGCCCACGCTCGGGGCGGCGGCCATGCTCCAGGTGGATCTCTCCAGCGCCCCGAACGTCGTCGCGTGGATGGCGCGGATCGAGGCCCGCCCCTCGTGGAGCGCCGCGCACCGGTAGTGAGCCCCGCCTCAGCCCTCGTGCACGGGCACGATCAGCACGGGCACCGGCGACATGCGCACGACCTTCTCGGCGACGCTGCCGATGAGCACGCGCTCGACCCCGGTGCGGCCGTGCGTGCCCATCACCACGAGATCGGCGTCGAGCTCGGCCGCCACGTCGAGGATGTTGCGCCACGCCGAGCCCTGGCGGAGCACGCTGGCCACGCGGGCGCCGTCGCCGAGCTCGCTGGCGAGCTTCCTCGCGACCACCTCGACGCCGGCGTGGGCCCGCCGCTCGAGCGAGGCCACGAGGGCGTCGACGTCGAGCACCGGCGGGTGCGGGTACGGGTACACCGGCGCCTCGTAGACGTGGATGACGTGGATCTCGGCGCCGAACACCTTCGCGATGGCGGCCGCGCGCTCGCCCGCGGCCTCGCTGGCGGGCCCGAAGTCGACCGCGAGGAGGATCTTCTGGATGGCTTCCATCCCCGGAGTAGAGCATTTCGTGGGCGTTCGCGCGGCGCAGAGCGTGCGGGGCGCGGCGCAAGTCCTGCGCGGCGCATCGACGGGGCGCGCGCGAAGCGGCCCGCGGTGCGGGGCGCGGCCCTTGCTACGGCCCCGACATGAAGGAGCCCCAGGTCCGCCACCTGCGCACCCTGCCGATCCGGAGCTGCACGGTGCTCGAGGGAGACGGCGCCGCCGAGACGCGCTCGTTCGTCTTCTGCCCGCTCGGCGAGCGCGCCGAGACCACGACCCACTGCGAGCGCTGCCCGAAGCTCGTGAGCCTCGAGCCGGGCCGCGAGGTGTCGTGCGAGCTGCCCGCGGTGGACGGCCGGCACGTCGACGCCGCCGAGCTGGCCGCGCGCCTCAGCGTGGGCGAGGTCATGCGCCGCGACGCGCTCGCGGTGACCGCGGACGTGGACCTCGTGGCGATCACCCAGCGGCTCGTCGAGGGCGACGCAGGCTGCGTGGTGGTGGTGGACGCGAAGCGCGCCGTGGTGGGGCTCATCTCCAAGACCGACGCGCTACGCGAGCGGGCGGAGCGCGGCGAGGCGAGCCCCGCGGCGCCGCGTGAGCTCGGGCGCGGCTTCCACGTGGCCGAGCTCGGCCAGAGCACCGCGGGTGACGTGATGGTGCGCGCGCCGCTCTGCCTGCCCCAGGACGCGCGCCTCTCCCACGCGATCGGGCTCATGGCGAGCGATCGGCTCGCGCACCTGCCGGTGGTCGACGCGGACGGGGCGCTCGTGGGCGTGCTCGAGGGCGAGGACGTGCTGGCGTGGTTGGCGAAGAAAATAGGCTACTGAGCGCGCTCGGCCGCGGTGGCCAGCGCGCTCGGCGCGCGCGGCGTCAGGCGTCGTCCTCGAGGGCCGCGCCGTGGCACTTGCGGAACGACTCGCCGCTGCCGCACGGGCACGGGTCGCTCTTCTCGATCTTCGGCGCCTCGCGCTTCGGCATGGTGACCTGAGGCTGCCGTCGCGGGGGCGGCGGCGCGTCCTCCTCGGGGCCGTAGAGCTCGCCGCCGTGCGCGAGCTGCATCGACTGGGCGGCGCGCTGGTGGCGCTCCATGTCCTCGCGCTCGAGCCGCTCGATCTCGGTCTCCTTCTGGACGCGCACCTTGAACAGCTTCGTGGCCACGTTGCTGCTGGTGGTCGCCATCATGGTGACGAAGATGTTGTAGCCCTCCTTCTTGTACTCCTGCTTCGGATCGCGCTGGCCGTAGCCGCGCAGGCCGATGCCGTCCCGGAGGTGCTCCATGTTGGTGAGGTGCTCGACCCACTGGCGGTCGATCTCCTCGAGGTAGAAGTGGCGGAAGACGCGCAGCAAGAGCTCGCTGCCCATCTCCTTCTCGCGCTCCTCGAGCACCGTGATCGCTTGCGTGTAGAGTGCATGGGCGATGTCGCCGCGATCGCCGAGGTGGTCGAAGTCGGTGGGCTTGTCGCCGAAGTGCTCGGCGAACCCGGCGCGCATGCCCTTCCAGTCCCAGTCCTCCGGGGCCGCCTTGTTCATGGGGCAGCACTCCTCGACCATGGCGCTCACGATGCCGTCGACGAGGTCGAGCAGGCGCTCGCGCTGCTCGGTGAGGCTCTGCGGCAGCTCGGTCTTGAGGCGCGCGTAGAGCGCCTGCGCGTCCTCCTGCTCGGACTCCTTCGCGTCGAAGCGGTAGCCGAACGCCTGGTACACGTCGCCGCGCAACGCCTCGAAGTCGCGGAGCGCCTTCACGTCGGCCGCCTTCTTCGGGGGCTTCGCGTCGCCTTCGGGCGCCGCGGCGTGGGCGAGGAAGAGCTCGTCGATGGCGGGGCCCAGGTCCTCGATCATGCGCGGCAGCGTGGTGATCGTGCGGGCCTTGCCGGTGGGCTTGCCCTCCTCGTCCACGATCTCGGGCTTGTAGGTGCCGAGCAGGAGCTGCTGGCGGATGGTGTACACCGTGCGCCGCTGCTCGCTCATGACGTCGTCGTAGTCGAGCAGGTGCTTGCGGATGTCGAAGTTGCGCCCCTCGACCTTCGCCTGCGCGTCGAGGATCGATTTCGACACCATGGGGTGCTCGATAGGCTCGTCGTCCGGCATGCCCATGCGCTCCATGAGCGCCTTGACGCGGTCGCCGCCGAAGATGCGCATGAGGTCGTCTTCGAGTGAGAGGTAGAAGCGCGACGAGCCCGGATCGCCCTGGCGCCCGGCGCGCCCGCGGAGCTGGTTGTCGATGCGGCGCGACTCGTGGCGCTCGGTGCCCACGATGTGGAGCCCGCCCGCCTTGCGCACCTCGTCGCCCTCGGCCTTGCACGCCGCCTCGATGCGCTCGAGGACCTTCTGGAACTCCTCCGGCTCGGCCTCGGGGTCGCGGTCTTGGTCTTTGAACTCGAGCTTCGCGAGCATCTCGGGGTTGCCGCCGAGGATGATGTCGGTGCCACGCCCGGCCATGTTGGTCGACACCGTGATGGCGCCCTTGCGGCCCGCCTGCGCGACGACGAAGGCCTCTTTTTCGTGCTGCTTGGCGTTCAGCACGGCGTGGGGCACGCCCTGCTTCTTCAAGATCTTCGAGATGGCGCCCGACTTCTCCACGCTGGTGGTGCCGACGAGCACGGGCTGGCCGCGCTCGTGGTACTCGAGGATCTCCGCGGTGACCGCGGTGAACTTCTCGCGCTCGGTCTTGTAGATGAGGTCTTCCGAGTCGACGCGCTGGATGGGCTTGTTCGTCGGGATGATGACGACGTTCAGGTTGTAGGTCTTGTGGAACTCCTCGGCCTCGGTGTCGGCCGTGCCGGTCATGCCGCCGAGCTTCTTGTAGAGGCGGAACAGGTTCTGGAAGGTGATCGTGGCCATCGTGCGCGTCTCCTCTTGGATGCGCACGTTCTCCTTCGCCTCGACCGCCTGGTGCAGGCCGTCGGACCAGCGCCGCCCGGCGAGCACGCGGCCGGTGAACTCGTCGATGATGAGGACCTTCTCGTCCTCGGTGACGAGGTAGTTCACGTCGCGCTTGTAGAGGGCGTGCGCGCGGAGGCACTGGTTCATGATGTGCAACGACTCGAGGTTCACCGGGTCGTACAGGTTCTTGATGCCCATGAGCTTCTGGGCCGCGTCGACGCCCTCGTCGGTCATGCCGACCGAGTGGCCCTTCTCGTCGACGATGTAGTGCTCGTCCTTCTTGAGGCGCGGGATGACGTCGCTGATGCTGCGGTACTTCTCGCTCGACGCCTCGGCTTGGCCGCTGATGATGAGCGGCGTGCGCGCCTCGTCGATGAGGATGCTGTCGACCTCGTCGACGATGGCGAAGTTGAGCTCGCGCTGCGCGTACTCGAGCGCCGAGAACTTCATGTTGTCGC
>CAZHGG010000597.1:0-4564 GCA_964531755.1 uncultured Polyangiaceae bacterium | reverse complement strand
GCCTGCCCAGTTGGCGACGGGCGCGCCTCCTCGCGTGATGAGCCGATCACCCCGCTCCGCGCGGTAGAGCAGCGCCTCCGGGAACTCGGTGTCGGCGAAGAGCGTGGGGTGGTCGGTGAGCATCACGAAGTCGTGCCGCGAGGTGCAGAGCGCCTTGCGGAAGTCGTCGAGGCACACGGTGTTGAGCGCGCCGGCGTCGTCGCGGGGCTGCCCGTCGCAGGCGTCGTGCGAGTGCACCGAGTGCGCGTGGATGTTGCCTCGGAGGTTCCGGAGGCCGCGGGGCCCCTCCGCGATCGGCGCGAGGATCTTCCCGGGCGCCCAGCCGGCCGGGCCCGCGTCCGCGTCCGCGTCCGGCGCGTCCGCGGGGGGCGGCTCGGCGCCCTTCGAGCAGCCGCCGCTCGCCGCGATCCATGCCGCGGCGACGGCGACGAGCCACCCGAGAGAGGCGCTGCGCGCGAGCGCGGAGTGGCGGGGGACGTGGCGCGAGGCTCGGCTCATGACGGCGACTCCTGCTCCCGGCACACGCCGGCCCGTCCAGCCTATCGCGGCGCGAGCAAGGAGGCCCGGATTGGCGTGAGGCGCGCGGCGGAGGGCTCGCCGACTACCCGCGCGGCCGCCTCACCCGTGTGCGCGGTCGCGCGCCGCGTCCGAGCTCCCTCCCCGCGTCCGCCGCGCCCGCGCGGCGCACCTCGGCGACCGTGCTCCCACTCCAGCGCCGGAACGCGCGGGTGAACGCCGCGATCTCCGAGAAGCCGAGCCTCCAGGCGATCTCCACCGTCGGCAGCCCCTCGCGCACCCACGCGAGCGCGCGCTCGCGGCGGTGCCGATCGAGCAGCTCCTTGAAGGTGACGCCCTCGGCCTGGAGCTTCCTTTGGAGCGCCTTCTCCGACATCTCGAGCGCCTGCGCCACCCGGTCACGGAGCGCGCCGCCGTCGAGGTCTCCGAGCTCCCCGAGGGTCGCGAGGACGCGGGCCGAGATCGCCGGCGGCCCGTTGGCGGTGCCCAGGCCCTCGAGCCAGCGCTCCGCCGCGGAGCGCAGCACCGCGCCGAGGTAAGGGTCGCCCGGTCGGATGGGCGCGCTCGCGGCGGCGCTGTCGATCTCGAACGATGTGCACGGGGCGTTGAAGCGCACGCGGGGGCCGAGGACTCGGCGCACCTCGTCCAGGTAGGGCGGCGGCGGGAGCGCGAGCTCGAACGACGCGCTCTCGGCCAGCGGCCCGAGCGTGGCCGTCAGCGCGAGCCGCGCGAGCACGAGGTAGTGCTCATGGAGGAACGGGACCGGCGTCGCGTCCGGGAGCGGGAGATATCGCGCCCGGAAGCGGTCGCCCACGTCGTCGAGCCGGATGCGATCGGCGGTGCACACGAGCGACGCGTAGCGAGCCCAGTCGGCCATGGCCTCCCGAAACGTCGGCGTCGTACCGGCGATCCGCGCCACCACGTGCTGCCGCTCCGGCGGGAGCGTCTCGGCGACGTGGAGGCCGAGGGCGGGATCCTCGAGCTCCCGGACCGCGAGGCGCGTGAGCGCGGCGAAGGCGGCGAGCGGCCACCGCGCGTCGGGATCGCGAAAGGGGGGGAGCCTCGCGCCGACCTCGCGCTCGAGGTCCGCGGCCGAGAGCCCGCGGGCCATGAGGCGCTCCGCGAGCTCGCGGATGAGCACGGACGACGTGGTGTGCATCCCGCCATGGTACCCGGAGCCCGCGCGCTGGGATCGCAGGGCCGGCGCCGCGCACCCTGGCTGCATGTGCACCGCTCGGCGCGCGCGTGTGCACCACACTGCCCACCGCGCGCGAACTGGGCCGCATTTCGAGCCGGCACGCGCCTTGCGAAGCCACGCCGCATGCGCACCTCCGCCTCGCTCGCCGCGTTCACGACGCTCGCCTCGCTCGCCTCGCTCGTCTCGCTCGCGTCGCCTGCCCTCGCCGAGGAGAGCCCCGCCAAGCGCGAACGGGACGCAGCGCCCGTCGACGGGGGACTCCCGAGCGCCCCCGCCCTCGCGCCCGCGCGCGAGCCTGCCGAGGACGCCGCGGCGCCGGTCCCGCCGCCCCCGACCGCCCCGCGCGTGTCTCCTTCGGCTCCCGCTCGGCAGCCGGCTCCCGCGCCACGCGTGGTGTGGCACCCGAACACTCCACTCTTGGCCACCGGGCTCTCGTTGCTCGTGGTCGGCTACGGTCCGAACTTCGTCGCCGCGCTGCCGAGCGCCTACAACGGTGTGTTCCGCGGCGCGGCCGAGGTCTTCTCCCTCGGCAAGGTCTGCGCCGGCTCCAGCTCGACGGGGACGTTCTGCCAACAGTACGGCGCCGTGCAGCTCTTCATTCCCATCTTCGGCCCCTTCCTCTTCGCCGAACACCACCCGCGCGACACGGTCCTCAACGAGCGCGGTCGTCCGCTCTCGCCGACCGCCAAGGGCCTCCTCTACACGAGCGCCGGGCTCCAAGCCGCGGCCATCGGCGCGCTCGTCGCGTCCGTGTGGCTCGGCGAGAGCACGGTCGCGAGAAGAAAGGCCGACACGGGGCCCGCGCTCCTCGTCGCTCCGCTCAGCGTCCCGGGCTCCGCCGGCCTCGAGCTCGGCGTGCAGCGCTGGTGATCCGTGCGTCGCAGGTCGACCTCGTGTCCCCGCGGGTCGTCCCGAGCGTCCCCCCGGGTCCTACCGCGAGGCGCGCGCGCGCGTCATGCTCTCTCCATGTACAAGCTCTGGATTGCCGCGGCGCTCGCGGCGCTCGCGCTGCTCGAGGTCTGGAAGCACGGCCCGCGCGCGTGGCGCAGGCCCCGCCAGGACTGGATGGTCGAGCTGACGAGCACGGCGCTGGTCCCCGGGGCGATCATCCCCCTCGTGACCTACGCCTCCGCGAGCGCCCTCGCGCACCTCGCGCCCCAGCGGGCCGGCGCACTCGCGGGCCTGCCGTGGCCCCTCATGGTGGTCGCCTTCCTGCTCGTCGATGATCTCACCCAATACGGGTGGCACCGCCTCTCGCACACGCACCCGCTGCTCTGGCGCCTGCACCGCGCGCACCACGCCGCGCCCACGATGGGGGTTTCGGTCACGTTCCGCAACAACCTCTTCTACTACGCGATGATGCCCGGGCTCTGGCTCGCGCCCATCCTCGTGTATCTCGGGATGGGCTCGGTGTATCCCTACTACGCCATCGCGAAGATGGTCATCATCGCCGGCGCCCACAGCGAGGTCCGCTACGACCGCGTCCTCTGGCGCTCTCGCTTCACGCGGCCCCTCGCATGGCTCCTCGAGCGGGTGATCTCGACGCCGGCGACCCACTTCGCGCACCACGGCCTGCACGCCGACGACCCCGGCACCCACTACCGCGGCAACTACGGCAACGCGCTCTTCGTGTGGGATCTGCTCTTCGGCACCGGCAAGATCACGCGGATCTACCCCGAGGCCTACGGCATCGAGGGCGAGCCCGCGCAGACCTGGGCGACCCAGCTCTTCTGGCCGCTCGCGCCAGAGCGCAGGGAAGAGGCCGACCCCGTCGAGGCGGTGGAGTCGGCCGCGCCGAGCGACCTCGCCGCGCGCGTCTGAGCGAACCGCCCGCGGCCTCCCGCGGCGATAGCGTGTCTATGTGGTCGTGTTATACGATTTGTTCTTGACGTCGTTCGTCGCGCGAGTCATAAGGTGAATCGGGGCGCGGCTCACGCGTCCAAGCTCCACCGAGGGAGAAGGCCCAGCGGCCGTCTCGAACCCCATGCGCACCCTGTTCATCACGCACACCCAAGAGCTCGCCACGAACCCGCGCCAGGCGTCCCGCCGGGCGGCGTCGCAGCCGCGCCTCATGGCGACCTATCGCGGCGCCGTCGCGGGCTATCGCGTCGCGGTCGTGAACGACTCGGCGAACGAAGGCTCAGCGCAGGAACCCCTCCCGTAAGCGGAACCCCAACGCGTCGTCCACGACGCCCTCGGGAGGCCGCCAGGGAGACCCGGCGGCCTTCCACGTTTTTGTCCCTCGCCGTCCGCTCGACGTCGCCGCCGTCGCCCGCACCGCCGCGAGTCCCGGGGTCTCTCCATCGGCACGGCCCGACCCCACGGCGGGCCGCGCCCCATCGGCGACCGCGCGCCAGAGGCGCGGCGGCTCCAACGCCTCGTCCGAAAACAAACGCGATAACTGCGCGAATTCAAACGCTCTATATGGACGCCTCTCCGGGATCGTCTAGCTGGCAGGACGCTGGGCTCTGGACCCAGAAAGGCGGGTTCGAATCCTGCGCCCGGAACCCCGCCTCACCCCTCGAGGCGGTCTCGAACGCTCTTCCAGCGTGGCCCAACGGCAGGGCGCCCGGCTGTTAACCGGGGTGGTGAAGGTTCGACTCCTTCCGCTGGAGCCAGGCCCCCGTCTTCCAACCGAGTCAGGATCTCCGGCCTTCACCCGGAGGACGCGGGTTCGACTCCCGCCGGGGGCGCGACGCGCCGAGAAGCGAAACAGAGCCCCTGGAGCTGGATGGTCCAGCGGGGCGAACAGGAGTGAGAGAAGCAGAGAGGTGGCTGCCACGCTGGCAGTCGTAGGTACGGTCATGAACAAGACGCACATCAACGTCGGCACCATCGGGCACGTGGACC
>CAZHGG010000596.1:0-4570 GCA_964531755.1 uncultured Polyangiaceae bacterium | reverse complement strand
CCGCGCCGCTCGCGCGGGCGCGTGCGCTCGCCGCGCTCGCCGCGCTCGTGGCGGCGGCCCCCACCGCGGGCTGCTCGAAGCCCGAGCCCTTCGAGGTGCACGCGACGAGCGCGATCACGCGGGTCGGCGCCGTGGACGTCCTCCAGATCGACGTCGACACCAAGCCTGGCGCCAACGTGCGCGCGAACGACGCCTCCTACGCCCACTCATGGAGCGTCACCGCAGACGCCCGCGGCCACGCGGTGCTCCGCGTCGACCTGCCCGAGCCCTTCGACGGGCCGGCGAGCCCGACCGTCGTCCCGCCCACGAGCCCCACGGTCCGGTCCGAGCCCTACGGTCGCGCGCCTTCTCCCCCAGCGCTCTCTCCGCTGCTGCGGCCCGAGTTCACGATCTCCATCACCGCGGACCAGTACACCTCGCGCAAGCCCTTCAAGGGGCGCTACGCCTCGGCCAACACGAAGCTCGTCGTCAAGCGAGCCCCCGGGCTCCGCTACGACCCCGCCACGCGGCGGCTCGCGTGCGTCGGAAAGACCTGCGCTGGCGCCTTCACCGCGTACCGCGAGGCGCGGCTCGACTTCTCCGACATCGAGCCGCTGGCGACGGTCGACCTCGCGGGGGCCAAGGCGCGCACGGTGACGCGCCAGCTCAGCGTGAGCTTGCCCCTCGAGAGCTACCTGGAGAAGGTGCCGCTCGAGGACATCTTCAAGACGTACCCCATGGGGAGCGTCGATCTCCCGCTCGTCGTCGGGTTCTCGGACGGCGTCACCCTGCGGAGCAACGTGAACGTCCCCGCCAACCAGCTGCGCCCCGCGCTGGTCGACGTCATGAGCAAGGTCGCGCGCGGCCCGGTCCGCTTCCACGGCGAGGAGGCCACGGGCGCGAACCACACCTCGCTGCTCTCCGTGCCTGGCGCGCAGCTCCTCGGGAAGGCCGCTACGGTGCGGGACCTCGACCTCGTGGCCGTCACCACGACCAAGGATCGGGTCGGGTGCCGCAAAGACGAGGGCTCGGTGGACGCCGACGTGACGGTGTACGAGCGCCGCACGGGCAAGGCGCTCGGCCAGCGCCGCTTCCTGGCGCCGAGCTGCACGGACGACTACGACAGCGAAGCCGTCGACGCGTGGCTCGGCACCTTCGTCAAGACCCCCGAGTAGCCCGCGGGGCTCAGTGGTGAGCGGGGGCCGACTCGCCGCCGTGCGACTCGCCGTGGCCACCCGAGGAGTGGCCGCTGGTCGCCGAGTGGTAGAGCGCCCCGAGGAAGACGCCCGCGACCAGCAGGGTGATGAGGGTCGCGATGATGCCGGGGTTCTCGGCGATGGGGCCGGTCTTCTCGTCGGAGGCGGGAGCGGGGGAGGCCATGGAGGGCTCTAGTACTCCACTTCGCGCGGGCCGCCAACCACGGTCGCGCTGCAGAGGAAGTAGAGCCACGGATCGCGGGCGGCCGCCACCGCGGGGCCCTCCAGCTCGCGCCCGCTGGCGCCCGAGAACGTGCGGATCGCGTCGAACCCCGCCTCGCGGAGCTGGGCCTCCTGCGCGTCGGCGCGGATGTGGTACGTGGCCGCGCGGAACCCGAAGGCGCCGTCGTTGAGCACCGCGTGTGGGCCGGCGCACTTCGCCTCGTGGCCGGGGTTCAGCGCGCGCGCCCTCGCGCGCTGGGGGGCCCGGAGCGCGCGCCGCAAGTGGCCCTCGCCCGGTGGCGCGGCGAAGAGCTCGTCGCGGGCGAGGTTGTGCGTGGAGAACACGAAGAGCCCGCCCGGGCGGAGCACGCGGCGGACCTCCGCCAGGACGCGCAGGCGATCGTCGTGGTCGACGTAGTCGAGGCCGTTGTGGGAGAAGAGCGCCACGTCGAACGTGGCGTCGCCGAAGGCGAGCGCGCGCGCGTCGCCCAGGACGAGCTCGTAGTCGCGCCCCGCGAAGCGCCGCCTGGCCGCGTCGAGCATGGCGGGCGAGTAGTCGAGCCCGACGTAGCGCCGCACGCGCGGGGCGAGGTGCGCGGTCGTGCGCCCCCCACCCACGCCGAGGTCGAGCAGCTCGGCCGAGGCGAGGCGCCCCTCGAGCAGCGCGAACAAGGTGCGCTCGGCCGGCTGCAGCGCCGACACGCTGGCGTAGTGTTCGGCGACGGCGGCCTCCTCGTAGAGCGCCTGGTTCTGCTTTCCAATGCTCATGCGGCGCTCCGGGACAGGGAGCGCGCGGAGCCTACCGCCACTCGCGCCGGCGGGCGAGGTTAGACGTTGGCGACGAGCACCTTCGCGGCCATGAGGGCGCCGTCCGGCAGGCGCGAGGTGTCGAGCGTGTAGCTGGCGAGGTCGCCCTTGCCCACCACGTTGTCGCTCGCGTTCGGCGTGTCGGGCTGCCCGAAGCCCTTGTACTCCGGGTGGTTGGCGAAGATCTCCTGGATGAGCGCCTGATCGAAGACGAGCTGCGAGGTGAACGACTTGCCGTTGGCGGTGACCGTGTAGTGGATGTGGATGGCGCGGCCCCGGTACCAGCCCGGGAAGCAGGTGTCGAAGTCGACCCGGCCGTCCTGGTTCGTGGTCATGGCCCCACGGAAGTAGTGCTTGGTGCCCTCCTCTGGGCTCTTGAGGCACATCCCGGCGTTCGGCGTGTCGCCGGAGTAGCTGCCGGTGACCTGCGTGTGCCACACCTTGACCTTCGCGCCGGCGACG
This sequence comes from uncultured Polyangiaceae bacterium, assembly GCA_964531755.1. Lineage (GTDB taxonomy): Bacteria > Myxococcota_A > Polyangia > Polyangiales > Polyangiaceae > JAAFHV01. The sequence continues at coordinate 1,904 of CAZHGG010000596.1, read as the reverse complement.
GGCTTGCACGCCGCGTCGACGACCTTCAGCGCGAGGCGCGTGGGCAGGCCGCCGTACCCCTCGCTGATGTCGGAGCGCACCTGGTCGGCGGCCTCGGTGCACGGCCCCTCAGTGGCCGCCGTGGCGAGGACGCACGCGGTCACGGGCGCGAGGAACGGATCTGCGTAGGGGCCCTTCATGGCCTTCGTGCCACCCTGCGCCCACGTGCCGGTCGGGGCGGGGGTGGCGCCGCCCTCCGGCGTGGCGCCCCCGTCCGCGGAGGCGCCCCCGTCGTCGCGGGTGGAGACGGCGCTCGCGCAGCCGGCGAGCACGGCGCCGCCGAGGGCCGCGGCGAACCACCCCAGTGACTCACGGCGAGAGACACGATTCAGGCCAGACTTCTTCATGGGCGCTCCTAGGCAAGCAGGCTTGCCCGTACGTGGGCGGGGGCGGGCCGAACCGATCACTGCGCCAGAGAAGAGAACGCGCCGTTGGCGTCCGTCTGGACGAAAGATGATTCTTTTCATCATCTTGGAACCAACCTCGCGCGGGCAGGCCGATAGGGCGTGAGCGTCGACCCGGGGAGGGACTACGCTGCCCGCATGCTCGAGCTCTTCGCCGACGACGTGTGGACCGACACCCGCTCCGCCGCGTTCTTCGGCGTCGAGTGCGGCTCACGCATGACGATCGCCCGCATGTCCAACGGCGGGCTGTTCGTGCACTCGCCCGTCGGGCTGGACCCGGAGACCCGGGCGGCGGTCGACGCCCTCGGGCCGGTGCGGGCCGTCGTGGCGCCGAGCCTCTTTCACCACCTGCACGTGCGCGCGTGGATGGACGCGTACCCCGACGCGGTCTACGGCGCGTGCCCCGGCCTCGAGTGGAAGCGGCCCGATCTCGCCTTCACCTGCGTGCTCGCCGACGAGCCGCACGCGGCGTGGCGCGGGGAGCTCGCGCAGGTGTACTTCTCGGCCCGCCGCGAGAACGAGGTCGTGTTCTTCCACGAGCGCAGCCGGACGCTCATCTGCGCCGACGCGCTCTTGAACCTCTCGACGGTCGCGAGCGCGCGCACGCGCCTCTTGGCCCGCGCGATGGGCAACACGCAGCCCGGCTTCGGCTGGCCCGAGCGCCTCATGGTGCGCGAGCGCCGCGTGGCGCGCCGCCAGGTGGACCGCATCCTGGAGTGGGACACGGACAAGCTCGTGCTCTCGCACGGGGCGCTGGTGCCCGAGCGCGGCCGGGACGTGTTCGCGCGTGCCTACACCTGGCTGTGATCTCGGCGACCACGGCTCGCCCGCGCCGCGGACCCCACAAAACGAGGAGACCCCGGCCGAGGCCAGGGTCTCCCGCGTGAAGTCGCCGCGGGGGGCTACTTCTTCGCCTCGGCCGCGAGCTTCTCCCGGTACTTCTTGGTCATCTCGTCCTGCTCCTGCTTGGGCACCACGGCGTAGCGCGCGAACTCCATGGTGAACGTGCCCTTGCCCTGCGTCGCGGAGCGGAGGTCGGTCGAGTAGCCGAACATCGCGTTCAGCGGCACCTCGGCGGTCACGCTGACGCTGTCGCCCGCGACGGTCTCGAGGATGACCCCGCGCCGCTGGTTGACCTGGCCGACGACCGAGCCCTGGAACTCGGTCGGCGCGTCGATCTCCACCTTCATGATGGGCTCGAGGATGGTGGGGCCCGCCCCCGAGTACGCCTCGCGGAAGCCCATCATCGCCGCGGTCTTGAACGCCATTTCAGAGGAGTCGACCGCGTGCGCCGCGCCGTCGTTCACCACGCAGCGGACGCCCACGATGGGGAACCCGATGAGGGTGCCCTTGCGCACCGCCTCGCGGAAGCCCTTGTCGCACGAGCCGATGAACTCGCGCGGGATGGCGCCGCCCGTGACGTCGTCGACGAACTCGTAGTCCTCCATCGCGTCCGCCGGC
>CAZHGG010000595.1:0-4574 GCA_964531755.1 uncultured Polyangiaceae bacterium | reverse complement strand
CCGCTCCCGCAGGCCGCGCCGAGCGGAACCAGGAGCGCGAGCGCGCGGAGTCCTCGCAGGGTCTTCATTCCGCAGAGCGTACCGCGGCCCGGGCGGGCGCGCGCGCTCAGCGCGAGGGGCGGCGCGCCCGTGACCAGAGCACCGCCACCACGAGCGCCACGAGCGAGAGGGCGTTCATCAGCCCGCCGGCGCGACGCAGGGCGAAGGTGCCCGAGGCGTCGCCCGCGAGCCTCACGAGGAGGCCCGCGTGGAGCAGCCCGAGCGGCGCGTAGAGCGCGGGGTGGAAGGGCACGTCCACGCGCGCGACGGCCGGCAAGATGATGGGCGCGTGCGCGAACACCATGGAGAGGACGAAGCCGACGAACACGGCGTGGACGACCGCGTCGTAGCGCGGGCCCGCGCCGGGCAGCCCGAGCAGGGTCAAGCCGAGCCCGGCGCCCAAGAGCCAGAGCACGCCGAGCAACACGCCGAGCGCGGCGTACCGTGGGAGCCCGGGCTGCCGGACGGTGCGCCTCGCGAGGTCGAAGCGGAGCTGCCACGCGGCCACGAGCGCCAGCGGCGGCCCGACCGAGCGCGCGCCGAGGGCGGGCGCCGCGAGCGCGCCGAGCGCGAGAAGCGCGAGGACCAGCGACAGCCCAACGAGCCCGCGCGTCGCCCACGGGGGCGTAGGCGCCAGGCGCGAGAGCTCGAGCCGCTCGGCCGCGATCGTGAGCGCGAAGAAGACGATCCACGAGGGCACGAGGGAGACCGTGGCCCGACCCGCCAGGGCCCCGGCCGCGGCCGCCCCGAGCGCACCCGAGGCGACCAGCATGAGCCACGTGAACGGGGCGGACTGCCGGCGCACGATGGCGACGTTCAGCGCCACGAGGGCCGCTGCCGCCCCGAGCGACGCGAGCGCCCCGGCGCGCGCGTACGTGAGCGCCGTGAGCCACGCGCCGACGACGCCCAGCGCCGGCGCCGAGTAGCCCCACGTCGCGCCGTAGGCGACCGCTCGCTCGAGCGCGATCACGGTGCCGAACACGCCGACGACGAGCAGCGGGCCGTGGTGGGGGCCCCGCGATGCGCCGAAGGGCACAGCCCAGCCGAGCCGCGCGAGGCCCGCCATCACGCCGAGCGCCGCGATCACGGCGGTCGCGACGAGGACCCCGCGGCGCCCGAGGACCGCGGACGGGGCGCCGCTCACCTGCGCGGCCCCACGCTCACGCGGGCCACCCAAGCAGCTCACGCGCCTCGGGCGACATGCGCTCAGGGCTCCACGGGGGCTCCCACACGAGGGTCACCGCCACGTCGCCCACGCCCTCGAGGGCGCGCAGGCGGAACTCGGCGTCGCGCACGATCTGCTCGCCGAGCGGGCACGCGGCCGTGGTCATGGTGAGCGCCACGCGCACGCTCGCGGTCGCGGGGTCGACGACGACCTCGTACACGAGGCCGAGCGCGAGGACGTCGAGGCCGAGCTCGGGGTCCATCACCTCGCCCAGGGCCTCGAGCGCGCGCTGGCGCAGTGACTCCGCGGCGTTCATGGACCGAGAAGCTAGCAGAGTCGTCGGCGCGGGCGCGGCGGTCGGTCATCGAGCGCGGTTCAGCGCTTGCGCCACAGCCGGAGCAGGCTCGGCGTGCTCCAGTCCGCCAGGAGCCCCTCGTACGAGGGGGGGACGTCGCCGCCGAAGCCGTTGTAGGTCACGAGGTAGCTGCCTGCGGGGGTCTGCTCGAGGAACGCCTCGGTCGCGGACACGTCGCGACGGTACCGCGCGTCGCCGAGCTCGACGTCGTCGTCGAGCCGGTCGGCCCCCTCGAACAGGTTCTCGCCAAACGGGTTGTACAGGTAGTAGGCGTCGGCCCGGGGGATCGCGCGCTCGCCGAAGGCCCCGTGCGCGAAGGTGACGCGATCGCTCACGCCGAACGTGTCGGCGAGGGCGCGCGCCGCGACCACGAGCGCCGGGCGATGCTCCAGGCCGGTGAAGCGACACTCGCTCGCGAGCGCGCCCGCGACGCAGAACTTCCCCGCCCCCGACCCGATGTCGACCACGGTGGAGACGCCGAGGTCCCGGAACCACCCGGCGACGCGCACGACTATCGCGAGGGGCGTCCAGTAGTAGGGAGACGGCGCGCGGTGCTCCGAAGACAGGAAACGATCGAACTCGCTGTCTCGCGGCAGCCCGCCCCGACTCAACGTGTCGCGGACTGCGCCGGGGTCGACGCGGACCGCCACGGCGCTCGTCGGAGTCTCTCGGTCGCAGGCGGGCGGCTCGGAAGGCACGAGGCGCTAGCCGGGCCAGCGCGCGATGGAGCCGAGGTCGTGGACGTCGCTGAAGCCGGCCCCACGGAGCGTCTTGGCGGCGCTCGCGGAGCGCACACCGCTCGCGCAATAGACCACGATGGGCTTGTCCTTCTCCCCAAACTCGGCGAGGCGGGCGCTGACCTCACCGACAGGGATGTTCACTGAGCCCTTGATGTGGCCGCCCGAGTGCTCGCCGGGGCTCCGCACGTCGACCAGGCGCGCGCCCGCCTCGACGAGCGCTCGCGCCTTGTCGGGCGCGATCTTGCCTAGAAACGCTCGGCTGAGCTGCCAAGCGAGGAACGCGCCGATGCCCACGGTGACGACGGTCTGAGTATCCATGTTCTCCCTTGGAGCCACGCGGCGAGGAGAAGGGTTCTTGGCGACCCCTTCGGCTCGGGCTCGCCATCGACCTCGCAGGTTCACCGCGCCGAGCCGGCGCGACGCAGCGCCTACTTGACGTAGAGCTGCGCCGCCGCGATCCCCGCGCCGCGCGTGGCGGTGATGACGAACTTCGCCTGCACGGGGAACGGGATGATGGCGAGCTTCACGCAGTTGCCCTTGCCGCCGAGCGACGCCTGCGAGCCCTGCGTGGTGTCTTTGCCGAGCTGCGGGCTCTGGCCGGGGATCGGGGTCGTCGCCACCATCGTGATGTCGACCTCCTGGATGCCCGCGCCCACCGCGACCACCGTGTAGCACTTGCCCGGCTGGATGGTCATGGGCTGTTCGAGGCTCTGGCCTTGCTGAAACTGGCCGGCGATCATGTTGCCCTCGCGCTGCATTCCCGGCGCCTCGGTGTTCGCGAAGGCCATGAGCGGGACGGTGGCGGGCGCGGCGAGGTTGGGATCGATCACGGTCGCCGAGCCGCCCGGCGCGCCGCCCCCTCCACCGCCCGCCGCGGGGGCCGGCGCGGGGAAGCCAGGGATCGGGAACGGGAGCCCCGGGACCCCGGGCTGCGCGGGCTGCTCGGGCGCGGGCTGCCCCGGCTGCTGCGGCACACCGGGCTGCGCCGGTGGATAGCCCGGCTGCGGTCCGCCCGGCTGCGGCGGATACCCGGGTTGCTGCGGTGGGACCCCGGGCTGCTGCGGGGGATACCCGGGCTGCGGCGCGTACCCCGGCTGCTGCGGCGGATACCCGGGCTGCTGTGGAGGGTACCCGGGCTGCGGCGCGTACCCCGGCTGCGGCCCGTACCCGGGCTGCTGCGGCTGCACGGCCTGCTGCTGGGGCTGCGACGGGGGACACCCCGCCCCGACGAGGGAGAACGCGACGAGCGCGGCGAAGGAGGCGAGGCGGAGAGATGACTTCAAGATCGAGCTCCTCGTAGTGGCTCGCGCGCCCTGCGTGCGCCAGCGCGGGGAGTGTACGACGGAAGCGGAGCGGACTGAAGCGCGCGCGCCCGCCGCCGCCTACTTCTTCGGCTTCGCGGGCACCTTCGCGATCTTCGAGAACTTCAGGGTCATGCGGTCGCTCTCCCCGATGGCCTCGTACTTCGCCCGATCGACGTCCTTGAGCGTGAGCGTGGGCGGGAGGGTCCACACACCTTCGGCGTAGTCCTTGGTGTCCTTCGGGTTCGCGTTCACCTCGGACTTGCCAGCGAACTTGAAGCCGGCGGCCTCGATGCGCTCGATGACCCACGCCTCGGGGAGATACCCCTGCTTCGAGGTCTCCTCGGCCTTCGCGCCGGCCTTCGCGCGGTGCTGCTCGATGCCGAGCGTGCCGCCCATCTTGAGGGCCTTGTGGATCTCGGCGAGCCACGCGTCGAGCTTGCCGCTGTTTTGCATGCCGTGCAGGCCGCGCAGGACGAGCGCGAGGTCGACCTTGCCCTCGAGGTCGAGCCGCGGCGTCGCGCCGTCGATCAGGGCGACCTGGGTCTTGCCGAAGAGCTCGGGAGACTTGTCGAGGAACAGCTTGAACCTGTGCCCGTAGAAGGTGCTGCGCTGCTCCGGCGAGCCGTTCGGGTCGGTGTTCGTGACCACGAGCTTCCCCTGCGCGGCGACGATGGGCGCGAGGATCTCGGTGTACCACCCCTCCCCCGGGCCGTACTCGAGCACCGTCTGCCGCGGAGTGAGCCCGAAGAAGGTGAGGGTCTCGGCGGGGTGGCGCTGGGCGTCACGCGCGACGTTGCGCGGCGCGCGGTGCTTGCTCGGGAGCACGGCCGCGAGCGCGGCCTTCAGGTTCGCGTGGCGCTTCTCGTCGTTGTCCTTCGCCGCGGCGCGGAGCTCGGGAGTCCACCGCTCGAGCTCGGTCTTCGCCTCGGCGTCCGCGCGGGCCCAGTCCGCCTTCAGCTTCACGAGCGCCT
>CAZHGG010000594.1:0-4584 GCA_964531755.1 uncultured Polyangiaceae bacterium | reverse complement strand
CCCCCCCCCCCCCCCCCCCCCCCCCCCCCCCCCCCCCCCCCCCCCCCCCACGCGGTGGCACCGCGCGCACCCCACCCACGCCCCCCGCGCCCCGCGCCGCGCACCGCGCGCACCCACTCACCCCCGCACCGCACCCCCCGCGCCCGCGGCCGCCCACCAAGGGACTCCCAGAGGAGGCCCACAAAACACCTGGGGCCCGCCCCCTCGCGGAGACGGGCCCGAAGCGGTCCGGGTCCCGCATAAGCCGAGTTCTGTGTCGCGTCGGGATCGCCCCCGCCGCGTCGACGATCATTCCTCTAGGCCGGTCGTTACCGAACGGCTCCAGCAGCCAACCCACGGGCTCGGGCGAGTCACCCTTTGGACGCCTCGCGACGTCCGCGCCCGCCTACGCGGCCTTGCTCCCGATGGGGTCTGCCATGCCGAGGACGTTGCCGCCCTCGCGGTGGGCTCTTACCCCGCCGTTTCACCCTTACCGGCGGCGTGCATGCTCCGAGGAGGCGTGCGCGGGCCGGCGGTCTGTTCTCTGTGGCACTCTCCTTGGCGTCACCGCCACCGGGCGTTACCCGGCATCGCACTCTGTGGAGCTCGGACTTTCCTCCCGCCCGCGCCCCCCGAGGGGTGCGCGCGCCGGCGATCGTCTGCGAGGCCCGGACGGCGTGACAGGTACCCCCGCGCCCGGGTGTGGGCAACGCCTTTTCGCTCCTGGGCCGCGCGTGACGTCGGGCCCCGTGCCGGCGCGCGGGCCGCGCTGTGCTATGACGGCGCCACACCTGGAGCCCGCCCGTGAAGACCTCTGAGAAAACCATCCGAGACCTGCTCGACCAACGCATTCTTGTCCTCGACGGCGCGATGGGGTCGATGGTGCAGCGGTACGGCCTGGGGGAGGCCGACTTCCGCGGCGCGCGCTTCCGCGATCACGCGCACGACCTGAAGGGGAACAACGATCTCCTCGTGCTCACCCGCCCGGACGTCATCCAGGAGATCCACGAGAGCTACCTGGCCGCGGGCGCGGACATCATCGAGACCAACACGTTCAGCTCCACGTCGATCGCCCAGGCCGACTACGCGCTCGAGCACGCCGTGCTCGACATGAACGTGGCCGCGGCGCAGCTCGCGCGGGCCGCGGCCGACAAGTACACGAAGCAAGACCCCTCGAAGCCGCGCTTCGTGGCGGGCGCGATAGGTCCGCTGAACCGCCTGCTCTCCATGTCGCCGAGCGTGAACGATCCGGCGATGCGCACGGTCACCTTCGAACAGGTGCGGCGCGCGTATGCTGAGCAGATTCGAGGGCTCATCGACGGAGGCGTGGATCTGCTCCTCGCCGAGACGGTGACCGACACGCTGAACGTGAAGGCGTGCGTGGTCGCCCTCGAGGAGGTCTTCGCCGAGCGGGGCGTGCGGCTCCCGGTGATGATCTCGCTCACGATCGTCGACCAGTCGGGGCGGACGCTCTCGGGCCAGACCGTCGACGCGTTCTGGGCGTCGATCGCGCACGCCAAGCCCCTCAGCGTGGGCATCAACTGCTCGCTGGGCGCGCAGGAGATGCGCCCGTACCTCGTGGAGCTCGCGAAGATCGCCGAGTGCCGCATCTCCTGCTACCCGAACGCGGGCCTCCCCAACGCGTTCGGCGAATACGACCAGGATCCCGCCACGATGAGCTCGCTCGTCGGCGAGTTCGCGGCGGCGGGCCTCGTGAACGTGCTCGGCGGCTGCTGCGGCACCACGCCCGACCACATCGCCGCCGTGGCCAAGGCGGTGGGCGGGCTCGCGCCGCGGCCCGAGCCGAAGGAGTCGCGCCCGTACACCGTGTACACCGGCCTCGAGCGCCTCGAGGTGCTGCCCGACACCAATTTCCTCATGATCGGCGAGCGCACGAACGTCACCGGCAGCGCGAAATTCGCCGAGCTCGTGAAGGCGGGCGACTTCACCTCCGCCACCGCGGTGGCGCTCGAGCAGGTGCGCAACGGCGCCAACATCCTCGACGTGAACATGGACGAGGGCATGCTCGACGGCGTGGCCGCCATGACCACGTTCCTGAACATCCTCGCGACCGAGCCCGAGGTCGCGCGCGTGCCGTTCATGATCGACAGCTCCAAGTGGGAGGTCATCGAGGCCGGCCTCCGCTGCGTGCAGGGCAAGGCGATCGTCAACAGCATCAGCCTGAAGGAGGGCGAGGCCGACTTCCTCGCCAAGGCCGCGCGCGTGCGAAAATACGGCGCCGCCGCCGTGGTGATGGCGTTCGACGAGGTCGGCCAGGCCGACAACACGCCGCGCCGCCTGGAGATCTGCGAGCGCGCCTACAAGCTGCTCACCGAGAAGGCGGGCTTCGACCCGAAGGACATCATCTTCGACCCGAACGTGCTCGCGATCGCCACCGGCCTCGAGGAGCACGCCGAGTACGCGAAGAGCTTCATCGAGGCGACCGCGCTCATCAAAGAGCGCTGCCCTGGCGCGAAGGTCTCCGGCGGCATCTCGAACCTCTCGTTCTCGTTCCGCGGCAACAACGTGGTGCGCGAGGCGATGAACTCGGCGTTCCTCTACCACGCCATCCGCGCGGGCCTCGACATGGGCATCGTGAACGCCGGCCAGATCGTGGTCTACGAGGAGATCGAGCCGACCCTCCGCGAGCGGGTGGAGGACGTGCTCTGGAACCGCCGTCCCGACGCCACCGAGCGCCTCGTCGACTTCGCCGGCTCGGTGAAGGGCGGCGGCAAGAAGCGCGAGGTGAACCTCGAGTGGCGCGAGCGGCCCGTCGGGGAGCGCATCGCGCACGCGCTCGTGAACGGCATCGTCGACTTCGTCGAGGCCGACGTGGAGGAGGCGCGCCACGCGTACGCGCGCACCCTCGAGGTCATCGAGGGGCCGATGATGGACGGCATGAAGACCGTCGGCGATCTCTTCGGCGCCGGGAAGATGTTCCTGCCGCAGGTCGTGAAGAGCGCCCGGGTCATGAAGCGCGGCGTCGCCTACCTCTTGCCGTTCATGGAGGCCGAGAAGGCCGCGAACTCCGACACCAGCGGCCAGGGCACGGTGCTCCTCGCCACGGTGAAGGGCGACGTGCACGACATCGGCAAGAACATCGTGGGCGTGGTGCTCGGCTGCAACAACTACCGCGTCGTCGACCTCGGCGTCATGGTGCCGCTCGACAAGATCCTGGCGGCGGCGGTCGCCGAGAAGGCCGACATCATCGGCCTGTCGGGCCTCATCACGCCCTCGCTCGACGAGATGGTGAGCGTGGCCGAGGAGATGCAGCGCCGCGGCATGACGACGCCGCTGCTCATCGGCGGCGCGACCACCAGCCGGCAGCACACCGCGGTGAAGATCGCCCCGAAGTACGCGCACGCGACCGTGCATGTGCTCGACGCGTCGCGCGCGGTGGGGGTGGTCGCGGCGCTCCTCGACCCGAAGCAGGCCGAGGCGCAGGACGCGCAGAACCGCGAGGACCAGCAGCGCCTGCGCGAGCTCCACTCGCAGAAGCGCGTCCGCCCGATCGTCCCGTACGCGGCCGCGCGCGAGAAGGCGGCGGCGTGCACGTTCGACGCGACCACGGTCGCGCCGGCCCCTCCGCTCGGCCGCCAGCTCTTCTCTGCGCCCGTCGCCGAGGTCGCCAAATACATCGACTGGACGTTCTTCTTCACGGCCTGGGAGCTCGTTGGTAAGTTCCCGCAAATACTCAAAGATCCTGCGGTGGGCGCGACGGCGACCGAGCTCTACGAGGCCGCCCAGCACTGGCTGGGGGTGATGGCGGCCGATCCGCGGATCGAGGTGAAGGGAGTCTACGGGATCTACCCGGCCGCCTCGCGCGGCGACGACCTCGTGCTCTACCCCGCGGGGGCTCCGGGCGCGCGCGCGCCCGAGTCCAACGTGGTCCTCTTCCCCATGCTGCGGCAGCAGCAGGCGAAGGAGGGCGACGCGACCAAGGTGCACGCGTGCCTGGCCGACTTCGTGGCGCCCGAGACCACGCCGCTCCAAGACCACGTCGGTGCGTTCGCCGTGAGCTGCACTGGCAGCGACGCGCTCGTGCGCGAGCTCGAGGCGAAGCTCGACGACTACGCGGCCATCATCGTGAAGGCGCTCGCCGACCGGCTCGCCGAGGCGGCCGCGGAGATGCTCCACGAGAAGGTCCGGCGCGCGTGGTACGCGCCCACCGAGGATCTCGCGAACGACGACCTGGTCTCCGAGCGTTACCGCGGCATCCGCCCGGCCTTCGGCTACCCGGCGTGCCCCGACCACACCCTGAAGGGGCCGCTGTTCGAGCTGCTCGGGTGCCGGGAGGTCGGCATCACGCTGACCGAGTCGTTCGCCATGTGGCCTGCCTCCAGCGTGTCGGGGCTCTACCTGGCGCACCCCGAGGCGCGGTACTTCAACCTCGGGAAGATCGGCCGCGACCAGGTCGAGAGCTACGCCGCCCGCAAGGGCGTGGCGGTCGCGGAAGTGGAGAAGTGGCTCGGCCCGAGCCTCGGCTACACGCCGTGAGCCCGCGCGCTTGCCTGGTGGCGCGCGCGGTGATCGCGTGCGCCGCGGCCTGCGCGCTCGCCTGCTCGAGCGAGCCGGTCACCAAGGGCGCCTCGCCGCCGCCGCCCG
>CAZHGG010000593.1:0-4597 GCA_964531755.1 uncultured Polyangiaceae bacterium | reverse complement strand
CCGCCACCGGGCGCGCCCGTGTGCTGCGCGCGCCCGACGAGGCGCCCGCGTTCGACACCGGCGACATGAGCGCCCACGTCTTCGTGGGCACAGCGTCGTCCGCTGCCTCGTCGCTGGCACTCCGCGACGAGGCCGCGGCGCTCGCGGCGCGCGCGCTCGGCAGGCGCCTGGGCGAGCGCGTGCTCGGGCTCCCGTCGCCGTCCGACGAGGGCCGCGGCGCGGACTACTAGGGCGCAAGAGCCCGAAAAGACCTAACTTTTCTTCTGGAGGCCGGGCAGCGGCCGCAGGGCGAAGCCGAACATGATCAGCGTGACGAGCAGCCACGGCACGTCGCCAAGCACCTCGTAGACCGTGCGGCCGTGCATGAAATGCACGACGGTGTCGATCGTGGCCGGCTTGAAGGTGGGGGTGTGCACCATCGTGCGGCCCACCGGGTCGACGATGGCGCTCACGCCGCTGTTCGTCGCGCGGACGAGGTAGCGGCGGTGCTCGATGGCGCGGAACTTCGCGAGCGCGAGGTGCTGCCACGGCTCGAGCGTGTCGCCGAACCACGCGTCGTTCGTGATGTTCACGAGGAGATCGGGGTCCTCCTCGTTCACGAGGTCGTTCGTGAACCGGGGGAGGATGTCCTCGTAACAGATGAGCGTGCCGAGCTTGTAGTCCTTCCCGTCGCGCGAGAAGAGCAGCGGCCGAAACTCCTTGCCCTTGGAGAAGCGCCCGCTGTTGGGCGACCACTTGTGCAAGATCGGCAGCTCCTCCCCGAACGGGAGGTACTCGCCGAACGCGAGGAGGTAGTGCTTGTCGTAGCGCGCGGTGACGTCGCCGCGCGCGTTCGACGAGAGCGCCGTGTTGAACCAGCGCTCTCTGTCGGGATCCGACCGGTAGACCACCGCGCCGAACACCATCGGCACACCAGCGCCGGCGGAGACGCGGTCCCGCATGAAGGCGGCGTGCACCTTCTCGGGCACCGCGAACGTGACCGAAGACTCGCTCCACACGACGAGCTCGGCGCCTTTGTGGCGGAGCTCCTGGGTGAGCCGCTTGTGGCGGCGGAGCCCCTCGGCCGGGTCCTCGCGCTTCTGCATGAGGCCGAGGTTGCCCTGCACGATCCCCACGTGGAGCGGCTCGGAGGCTGCCGCCCGCGCGTCGACCGAGGCGATGCGCGCGGCGCCGTAGAGCGCCGTGGCCGCGAGGCCGCCGGCGCCGATCGCCACGAGGCGCCGCGCTGGCGGGCGCCCCTCGAGCCGGGCGACCACGAGCTCGGCGAGGGCGAGGTTCGCGCCGATGAGCGCGAGCCCGACGAGGATGGGCCCGCCGAGGTCGGCCACCTGCGCGAGCGCCGGGGTGTCGTGCGCGACGCCGCCGAAGTACCACGTGAACAGCACGGGGAAGGTGAGCTCGGCGGCGACGAAGGTGCCCGCGAACGCCAGCGGCGCCGCGACGCCGCGCTGCGTGACGCGCGCGAACAGCCACCCGTGGAGCGCGCTCCTTCCGCCCTGGAACGCCGCGACCACGAGCACGAAGAAGGCGCAGACCGGCGCCGGGAAGCCGCTGAAGGTCTTCAGCATCGACATGAGCCAGTAGAAGCCCGTCGCGTTCATGGTCGTGCCCTGGAGGAGCCCGAGCCACGCGGCGCGGCGGGGCGTCTGGCCGAGGAGCGCGATGTAGAACGGCGCGAACGCGACGAGCGCGAGCGGCCAGAGGTTGATCCCCGGAAACGCGAGGAAATACAGCAGGCCAGAGAGGAACGCGCCCGCCGCTGCCAGCCCCATCGGGAGCGGGCGGTCGGCCAGCCCGCGCGGCGCGGGCGAAGGAGACATCTCGGGCGCCGGCGGCGAGGGAGGTGTGGATGCGCTCACGGCGGGGCTCACTCGGTGCGGAGGATGACGTGGAAGCCGAACGGCGTCTCGACGACGTCGGAGAGCTGCCCCACGCGCATGCGGAAGGCGACCTCCTCGAACGCGGGCACCATGCGCCCGCGGCCGAAGCGCCCGAGCGCGCCGCCGCGCCCGGCGGCCCCAGGCTCGTCCGAGTACTCGGTGACGAGGCGCGTGAAGCTCTCGCCGCGCCGCGCGCGCACGAGCACCTTCTGCGCGAGCGCCTCGGCCTGCTCCCGCGTGCGCACGACCGACGCGGGCGCGCGCTCGGCGCCAAGGAACTGCACGAGGATGTGCCGCGCCCCGATCTCCTTGGGCAGCGGCGTCCCGGGTGGCGCGAGCTCCATCGGCGGGGCCTCGCTCGCCACCGGCGGGGGCGCCGCGGTGTCCGCGCTCGCGCCAGCGCCCGCGCCAGCGCGCGTGTCGCTGGGCGCAGTCGCCTCCGTGGCAGGCGCCCTGGTGGCCTCGCCCTCCGGCGCGGCCAGCTGCACCGGCGCGGAGCCGCACGCGGCGGCGACGAGCGCCGTCAAGGGCAAGACCCAGCCCCGCGCGCGGGTCATTTCTTCTTGATCTCGAGGAGCTCGACCTCGAACACCAGCGTCGCGTTCGGCGGAATGACCGGCGGGGCGCCGCGCGCGCCGTACGCCTTCGACGGCGGGATGACGAGCTTGCGCTTGCCGCCGGGCTTCATGCCGGCCACGCCCTCGTCCCACCCCTTGATGACCTGACCCTGGCCGAGCGGAAACTCGAAAGGTTTCCCGTGCTTGCGAGAGGCGTCGAACTCCTTGCCGTCGAGCAGGGTGCCCACGTAGTGCACCGACACGACGTCGCCTGCCTTCGCCTCCGCGCCCTTGCCGACCACGACGTCGACCTTCTTCAGGGGCTCCTCCGGGGCGGCGGGCTTCTCCTCCGCCTTCGCCGGGGCAGGGTGGTCGGCCGGCTTCGCGTGGCCCTCGGGCGGGGGCTCGGCCTTGGGCGCGGCGCCCGGGTCCTTCGTGACCGTGATGGGCTCGTCGGGCGCCGGGGCGGTGAGGTTCGAGCACGCGGCGACCGCGAGCGCCACGAGCGGGGCGGCGAGGCGGACGGCGAGGCGGGGCGAACGGCGAGCGAGGGCGTGGTGGGCGAGGTGGGCGCTGCGGCGGAGAGCGATCATGGGCCCGCGCACCGTACCCGGCTCTGCGGTGAAGTAAAGAGCCAGGCAGCGGCGCGCGCGGCCCGATCCGGGATATACGTCGAGAGAGGTCCGCCGCCATGGCCCGCGTGCTCCACATCGAGGACGATCCTCGCAACCGCCTTCTCGTCCGCAAGCTGCTGCTCGCGGAGGGGCACGAGGTCGTCGACGCCGTGGACGGCCTCGAGGGCGTGCGGCTCGCCCTCGCCGAGCGCCCCGATCTCGTCCTGGTCGACATCAACCTGCCTGGCCTCGACGGGTACGAGGTCACGCTGCGCCTGCGCACGGAGCCCTCCCTCGCGCGGGTGCCCATCATCGCCATCACCGCGGAGGGCGATCGCGACACCACCGTGGCCGTGGGGTGCGACGGATTCCTCGAGAAGCCGATCGACGCGCGCCGCTTCGGCGAGGAGGTCGGGCGGTACCTCAAGGGCTTCCGCCCGAGCATGGTGTCGTTCTCCGACGCGACGGGCGAGCGCCTACGCATGCAGAGCGGTCGCATCGTCGCGCACCTCGAGGAGAAGGTCGCCGAGCTCTCCCTCGCGAACGAGCGGCTCCGCGAGCTCGATCGGCTGCGCGTCGAGTTCTACCGGAACGTGTCGCACGAGCTCGCCACGCCGCTGACGCCGCTCGTCGGGTACCTGCGCATGCTCGCCGACGAGGAGCTCGGCGAGGTCAACAAGCCGCAAGCGAAGGCCCTCCGCGCGATGGAAGACTCGGTGCGGCGCCTCCGCGGTGTGCTCGACAACCTCGTCGACGTCACCGCGCTCGAGACCGGCCACATGCGGTTCTTTTGCAAGGACTACGATTTCGCCGACACCGTGCGGCGCACGATCGCCCAGCACGCGGAGCGCTTCCACGAGCGGCGCATCACGCTCCTCGAGGAGCTGCCGCGGGGCGGCCTGCCGGGCCACTCCGACCCCGACAGGCTCGCGCGCGCGATGGGCCAGATCCTCGATAACGCAGTGAAATTTAGCCAGGACGGGGGCATCGTCGGGGTCGCGGTGCGCGTCCACGAGTCCACCTACGAGCTCGTCGTCGCCGACACCGGCGACGGCGTGCCGCCGGACCGCGCCGCGCGGATCTTCGACGCGTTCTACCAAGTCGACGGCTCGCCCACGCGTGCCCACGGGGGCGTGGGCGTGGGGCTGGCGATCGCGCGGCGGGTGGCGCGTGGGCTCGGCGGCGACCTGCGGCTCCTCGCCGAGGGGGCCACGATCGAGGGGATGTTCCTCGGAGGCGCCGCCTTCAGCCTGACCGTCGCGAAGCGCGCGCCGGAGCTCGTCGCGAACCCATGACCGAGCCTGCGCGCGCGTACCTCGACTGGAACGCGACCGCGCCGCCCCTCGAGGAGGCGCTCGCGGCGATGCACGAGGCCGGCCGCGTGGCCTGGGCGAACCCCGCCAGCGTGCACGCCGACGGCCGGCGCGCGCGCCGGCTGGTGGAGGACGCGCGGGCGGAGGTCGCGTCCCTCACGGGGTACGACGCCCGCGACGTGGTGCTCACGTCCGGCGGGACCGAGGCGAACAACCTCGCGCTCCGCTCGGCC
>CAZHGG010000592.1:0-4603 GCA_964531755.1 uncultured Polyangiaceae bacterium | reverse complement strand
CGCGGCCTTCGTGGCTCTCCACCGCGGCGACGAGCCTCTGCCGCTGCTCGGGCGTCAGGGTCGCGTGGAGGGCGCTGAGAGCCTTCTTCGCCGCCTCGAGGTGGGCGCTCATCGCCGCCGCGTCGGGAGCGGTCGGGCCCTGGGCAGCGAGCGTCGCGACGTCGACCTTGCCGGCGCGCACCGCGGCGGCGAGCGCCGCGCCGTGGGCCTTCATCTTCTCGTCGGCGCCCTGAGGCCGCGCCGGGCGCGCCGCGTCGAGGGCGCTGCGAATCGTCGCCTTCTGCGCGTCGGAGAGGCCGATGTCCTCGTGGAGCGCGACGACGAGGAGGTGCTCCGGGCCGAAGAACGCGTGGCGCATCGGGCGTGCCTCGCTCGTGACCTCCGCGTGTGCTTGCGCTTGCGCCTGGCTCGCGGACGCCGGGTCGGTCGAGGCCGCGTTGGCGCTGCAGCCCGCCACCGCGAGGAGGAGGCCGAACATCGAGAGCGAGGTAGAGATGCGGAACGATTTCATCGAGGGGCTCCTTTGGAAAACGCGACGTCGGTGAGTCGAGCGGGCCCGCCGCGCGGGGCCGGGCTCGGCGCCATCGCGTCGAGCACGCGGAGCCCCAGTGCAGCGGCCATGCCACGAGAAAACTCGAGGTGTTTCTCGGGTAGCCCTCGTGGACGGTGCGGGGTCCGCAGCGAATGGAGTGCGGATTCCGCACTCGCGGGCGCCGGTCCGCGCGCGGGCATCGGCCCCTCCTCGCCGGCATGGCGGCGACGCCGCGAGGCGAGCGTGGTACGCGACTTGCGAGGTGAGCCACCGCATGAGCAAGACCACCGAGGCCACCGAGGCGCGGGAGCCGGCTGGGCTACCGACGAAGGCGCCGCGGTCGTGGACCTCGCGAGGGAGCCTCCCGATGGCCATCCTCGCCGCGCTCGCGCTCATCGCGACCGTCACCGTCGCCCAGCGCACGCTCAATGACGCCTCCGACGTGGTCGTCCGTGGCGAGGCCGACTCGCTCGCCGGGGCCGTGCTGGCCGATCTGGCCGAGAGCGAGGCGCCTCCGACGACCACGGACCTCGAGCGCGAGCTGACGGAGCACGCGGCCAAGGGTCTCCGCTACCTCGCGCTCGTGGATCGCGAGGGGGCGCCGATCGCGGCGGCGGGGGAGGCTCGCCTCGCCGGCCGGGGCGCGCCCCACGGGGTGCCCGTCATCGCCGACGACCGGGCCCGGGTCGTCGTCCCGGTCATGCCCCGCCGGCGGCCGCGCTTCCTCCATCGCCTGCCTGATGGCAGCCGCATTTTGCCCGATGGATCGCGCGTCTTGCCCAACGGAACGCGCGTCCCTCCCGCGGAGAGAGGCTTCCCTCCCATCGACGGTCCGCACGCCCCGCCCTCCGACGGAGCGCGCCCGCCCGGGCTCGAGCGGGGGCCGCATTTTCCCATGCTGCTCGCGATCGAGATCGAGCCTCCGGTGCTCGCCAGGCTCCGCGGCGGGCTCACGCGGATCTCGGTGACGGCCGCGCTCGCCGGTGTGGTCCTCGTCGCGTTCGCGATCGCGTTCTCTCGGAGCGCACGGAGGCTCGCCGCGGTGGAGGCGCAAGCGGCGCGAGAGCAGCGCCTCGTCGCCCTCGGCACGATGTCGTCGGTGATGGCGCACGAGCTCCGGAACCCCCTCGCCTCGCTGAAGGGCCACGCGCAGCTCCTCGCGGAGGACCTCGACGACGCGAGGCAGCGCGCGAAGGCCGAGCGCGTCGTCGCCGAGGCGGTGCGCATCGAGGAGCTCACGACGAGCCTGCTCGACTTCGTCCGAGACGGACCGGTCGACGTCGAGGAGATCTCGCCAACCGACCTGATCGAGCGCGCGCTGCACGACCTGCCGCGCGAGCGCTTGAAGGTCCACGTGGAGGGCGCGCCGAAGGCGGTCAGGCTCGACGCGACGAGGGTCGCGCGCGCGCTCCACAACCTGGTTCAGAACGGGCTCCAGGCGAGCGCCGAGGGCGCGCAGGTCGAGCTCTCCGTCGCGCTCGAGGAGGGGGAGCTCGCGTTTCGCGTTCGAGATCGCGGCGCGGGCATCCCCGCCGGCATGGAGGCCCAAATCTTCGAAGCGTTCGTGACCACGCGCGTGCGCGGCGTGGGGCTCGGGCTCGCGGTCGCGAGACGCATCGCGGAGCAGCACGGCGGGTCGCTCGTCGGCGCGAACCAGCCGGGAGGAGGCGCCGAGTTCGTGCTGCGCCTCGGGCGTACGATGGAGAGAGCATGAGCCTGAAGCGCACCGGACGAGCCCTCGTGGTGGACGACGAAGAGGGCGTGCGCTCGTTCGTCGCCGAGTCGCTCGAGCGCGACGGTCACGACGTGGTGCAGGCACCGGACGGAGGGGCCGCCCTCGCCGCCGCTCGCGAAGAGCCGTTCGACGTCGTGATCACCGACCTTCGGATGCCGGTGATGGACGGGATGACCCTCGTCCGCACGCTTCGAACCGAGCAGCCGGACGTCGAGGTGGTGGTGCTGACCGCGTTCGGCGAGGTAGCCACCGCGGTGGAGGCGATGAAGCTCGGTGTGCTCGACTACCTGCAGAAGCCTCTGCAGAGTCCGCGCGCGGTCCGCGAGCTCGTGCTCCGCGCGCTCGACCGGCGCGCGAGCTTGGCGGTGCCCTCGACGCGCGAGACGAAGCGCTCCTCGCTCACGTTCGGAGCCCCGGCCATGGTCGCGGTCACCGCCGCGCTCGAGCGGGTCGCGAAGAGCAACGCGACGGTGCTCCTCCAGGGCGAGAGCGGCACCGGCAAGGAGGTCGCCGCGCGCCTGCTCCACGAGTGGAGCCCGCGCAGGGCCAAGCCGTTCATGGCGATCAACTGCGCCGTGCTGACCGAGAACCTCCTCGAGAGCGAGCTCTTCGGGCACGAGAAGGGCTCCTTCACGGGCGCGCACGCGCAGCGCCGCGGCCGGATCGAGCTCGCCGACGGCGGCACGTTCTTCCTCGACGAGGTGGGAGAGCTCCACCCCGGCTTGCAGGCGAAGCTCCTCCGCGTCCTCGAGGAGCGAAAATTCGAGCGTCTCGGCGGCGCGCAGGTCATCGAGGTCGACGTGCGCTGGGTCGCGGCGACGCACCGTGATCTGCGGGCGATGGTACGCGAGGGGACCTTTCGCGAAGATCTCTACCACCGCTTGGCGGTCTTCCCGGTGAAGCTCCCGCCCCTCCGCGAGCGCCGCGAGGACATCGTTCCCCTGGCCGAGTCGCTCGTCGCCGACCTGTCGCGCGCGGCGGGGAGGGTCGCCCCGAGGCTCGATGAGGGAATGAAGGCGCGGCTCGTCATGGAAGCCTGGCCGGGGAACGTGCGCGAGCTTCGCAACGCCCTCGAGCGCGCGATGATCCTCGCCGACGGCGACGTCCTCCGCGAAGAGCACCTCTGGCTCGAGCCAAGCGAAGAGAGGGGCGCCCGCGCCGAGCCCCTCGGCGCCGAGTCGCTCGCCGACCTCGAGCGGCGGACGATCGAGGCCACCCTCGCCGAGGTGGGCGGCAACCGCCGCGCCGCCGCGAAGAAGCTCGGCATCGGGCTGCGTACACTGTACGACAAGCTGAAGAAATACGGCACGACATGAGCCCGCGTCCGCCGCGCCGGGCGCGCCCGGAGGCCAGCCGGTCAGGCGCTCGGGGGGCGCGCGATGCTAGAGTGCCTGGGATGGACAAGCTCCGGGTCGACATCTGGTCCGACGTCGCGTGCCCGTGGTGCTACGTCGGCAAGCGGCGCTTCGAAGCGGCGCTCGGGCGGTTCGCCGAGCGGGAGGCCGTGGAGGTCGTGTGGCGCTCGTTCGAGCTCGACACCTCCGCGCGGTCCGCCGCGGACGCGGGCGAGTACGCGGCGCGCCTCGCGCGGAAGTACCGCACCTCCCTCCCGCAGGCGGAGGCGATGATCGCGACGATGGCGGCGACGGGCGCCGCGGAGGGGCTCGAGCTCCGCTTCGATCGCGCGCGCGCCTGCAACACCCTCGACGCCCACCGGCTGCTCCACTGGGCGGCGGCCCGCGGCGCGGCGGCGCAAGGGGCCCTGAAGGAGCGCCTGCTGCGCGCCTACTTCACCGAGGGCGAGGCGCTGGACGACGCTGAGACGCTCGCCCGCCTCGCTGGCGACGTCGGCCTCCCTTCCGACGAGGCCCGCGCGATGCTGGCCACGACCGAGGGCACCCGCGCGGTTCGGGCGGACGAAGCAATGGCACAAACCATTGGAATTACTGGTGTTCCTTTCTTCGTGTTCGACGGCAGCCTGGGCGTCTCGGGGGCGCAGCCGGCCGAGACGTTGCTCGAGGCGCTCCGCCGCGCGTGGGGCGCCGCGCGCGACACGATCGAGGGCTACGACGCCGCGGGCGAGCGGTGCGACGCGGAGGACTGCGCTCCCGACGCGCGGCCGGACGCGTGACGGGCCCGGTGGCGGGCGCTCAACCGCTCTGCGCCGCCGCGCGCTCCTCGCGCACGAGCAGCGTGCCGTAGATGGCGGGCAGCACGAGCAGCGTGAGCAGCGTCGAGGAGAGGAGCCCGCCGATGACGACCGTGGCGAGCGGGCGCTGCACCTCCGCCCCCGCGCCGGTCGCGAGCGCCATGGGGAGGAACCCGAGCGACGCGAC
>CAZHGG010000591.1:0-4625 GCA_964531755.1 uncultured Polyangiaceae bacterium | reverse complement strand
CGTCGGCCTCCACCTTCGCGTGCTCCGGCTCGTGCAGCAGATCGTGCACGAGCCCTGGATAGACCACGAGGCGCTTGTCGCGCGAGGCCGCCGCCTCGACGAGGGCCTTCGAGCCCTCGGGCTCGGTCACCGTGTCCGCCGTGCCATGGAGCACGAGCAGCGGCACGCGGAGCTTCGCGCCGCTCTCGCGGATGTGCGACACCGCCGACAAGATGCCCGAGGCGGTGCGCGCGGGCGCCCCCGAGGTGTACACGAGCGGGTCGGCTTTGCACGCGGCCACCACCGCCGGATCGCGCGAGAACTTCTCCAGATCGAGAGAGAAGACGCCGGCCTCCGGGAAGAGGACCGAGGTGAGGTGCGTGGAGCCCTTCAGGACCGCGTTCACCTTCTCGTTCGCGACCGCCGGCGCGCTGAGCACGAGGCCCGCGAGCGCGTGCGGGCGGTCCATCGCGAACGTGGCGGCGATGGCGCCGCCCATGCTGTGCCCTAGCAGGAACACGCGGCCGTGGACCTCGCGCACCCGGACGGCGGCGACGAAGCGCGCGACGTCGTCCACGTAGTCGTCGAAGCTGCCCGCGTAGACGCGCATGCCGGCGGAGCGCCCGTGCCCGCGGAGATCCATCGCGTGGACCGCGAACCCCGCCTCGGTGAGCCGCCGCGCGAACGCGTCGTACCGCTCGCCGTGGTCGAGGAGCCCGTGCACGATCGCCACGGCGCCGCGCGCCGGCGTGCGCGGACGCCACACGCGCACGAAGAGCTCCGTGCCGTCCCCGCCCTCCAGGAAGTACGTGTCGGTGACCGCGGTCGCCGAGTCGGGGAGCGAGGGCGCGGGACGCAGCGCCAGGGTGGGCGGGCCGCACGCGAGGCTGGTGAGCCCGAGGGCGAGCGCGCAGACGAGCGCGCCGCGGGGGAGGTCGAACCGCATCGCGACAGCGTAGCCCAACGGCGCCGGGGCGGCGCGCTCGCGTAAAAGGGCGCCGCCCGCGCTTGCGCGAGGCCCCGGATCGATGGCAAGACTCGCGCATGATCGACACTACCCTCTTCGACGCCGCAGGTCGGGTCCCCGTGGCCGTCGACGCCACGGTCGACGTGAAGGCGACTCCCCACGAGGTGTTCGACGCCTGGACCACCGCGGAGGGGCTCAAGGCGTGGCTTGGCATCGGCGCGCGCATCGAGCTGCGGGTCGGCGGGGCCTACGAGTGGCTCTTCCTCGCCGACGCGCCGGCGGGCGCGCAGGGCTCCGAGGGCTGCCAGATCTTGGCGTACGTGCCCGACGAGCTCCTCGCGTTCTCTTGGAACGCGCCGCCCCAGCTTGCGTATGCCCGCTCGCGGCGCGCGTGGTGCGTGCTCACCCTGGAGCCCCTCCCGACCGGCACGCGCGTGCGGATCCGGCACCTCGGGCTCGGCTTCGAGGGCGACTGGCCCGAGGTGGGTCCCTATTTCGCGCGCGCGTGGCCTGGCGTCCTCGAGCGCCTGACTGCCCACTTCGGCGCGGCGTAGTCTCCGGGCGCGAGCCCCACACCACGCACCTACTGGGCGCGCGCGCCGGGCTCGCGGATGCGTTCGTCGGTCACGTCCTCGTCCCACTCCGCGCCGTAGCCGTCGTACCGAATGCGCACACGCCCCTCGTCGGTCATGCCGAGCACCGTGGCCGGGTAGAAGTGGCCGTGCCACCCGACCTCTAGCGCGCTGCCCACCTCGCGCGGGCGCGCGCGCTGGTACGGCGCGATCACCGTGCGCACCACCACGCGCTCGGGGCCGGGCACCGCCTTGGGCGGCGCGACGGCCGAATGCAGCGACGCGCCCAGCACCGCGCCGAGCGCGAGGAGGGCAAGCTCGCGGCTCCACGCGCGGGGCGGCGCGTCTCGGTCGGCGGAGAACTCCTCGTCGAGGCCGGTCATCCGGTGAGCGTGACTGCTCGCCGTGACGAAGGCAAGCCGGCGCTCAGGTGGGAGTGGTCACGTCGTCCCACGCCGCGTCTTCGAAGCAGGTGAGCCAGTTGAGCGCGTGGTGGCGCTCTTGGACCACCCCACCCGCGATCCCCGCGAGCGCGGTCGCGCCCGCCTCGCCCGCCTCGCCCGCCTCGGGGCTCGCCGCGTCGCGCACGAGCCAGTGCAGCCGGAGGTGCAGATCGAGCGCGTCGAGGACCTCCGGCGTGGGGCGCCGGCGCGCGTCACGCACGAACGCCGCGGGCTCGACGCCCACGAGCGTCTTGGCGACCGCCGCGACGTCGCACGTTCCCTCCGGGAAGAGGAGCGTCGCGACATGCCCGAGGGCCCAGAGGAGCACCCACAGGGCCTCGTAGCGCCACACATGATCGACGATGTCTCGCCGGGGCGGCGCCTCGTGCCGGAAGAACGCGCGCTCCCGCGGGGTCATGGCCTCCTCGGCTCCCGCGAGGCGCGCCGCGATGTCGTCCGGCGCGAGGCGCTCGGGGCCCGAGAGCGACTCGGCGCGGAGGGCGCACGCGAAGAGGGCGAGGCAGCGCGCGGCGATCGACGGCCCCGCGCGCAGCTCGACCTCGAGCTCGGAGATCACGGGCGGCAGGCCGGCGGGCGCGACGAGGCCGCGCGCAGCGAGCGCCGCGTCGGTCGCGGCCTTGCGGGCGACGCTGTCGGGTGGATAGGGGACGTCCGCGCCGGGCTGCGCGTCGCCGGTCTCGGGCTCCACGAGCACGCGGCCCTCGGGCGAGCGGACGCTGCCGTCGCGCAGAAACACCAGCGCGTTCGCGTCCTTCGCCCACGACTCGAACTCGGCCAGGTCGTCGGCCTCGACCTCGAGCGCCACCTGGTGCCGGACCCGCTCGATGTGGCGCAGCACGTGGTAGCGCGTGGCGTTCATGGGGCGCGAGCCCCCGCCCATCACGAAGCCCATGAAGCCGTGCAGGTGCGCGGCGAGCTCCGGATCGCTCCGGTCGCGGCGGCTGCGGAGCGTGTGCGGGAACGCGAGCCGCGGGAGCTCGCGGCGGGTACAATAGACGTTGACGAGCATGGGGTTCGGGGCGGTGGGGTCGGGTGTGGTTTCGTGGGCCGCTGGGCCTGTCGTGGTCTGTCAGGGTGTGAGGCCGAGCCCCGCGACGACGCCTCGCTCGCCGAGCGGGACTCCCTCGAAGAAGAGCTCGAGCCCCGCGGGGAGTCGCAAGAGGAACCCCGCGCCTACTTGGTAGTGATAGATGTCGGTGCCAATCTTGGAGTCGCCGTCGACTCGCCAGAAGGCGGGGCCGCCGAACAGGCGCCCCGCGGCGTACACCGACAGCGGGTCGAGGAGCGTCTTGCCCACGAGCAGGCCGGCGCGGGCGTCGAGCGCGGTGTACCCGACCGACTGGGCGAAAGGCGACGTGACCACGCTCGCGCGGGTGCTCGCGTGCACGAACGAGCCGGCGATCGTGAGCACCGCGAAGGGCACCCAGCGGGCCTCTCGGGCGAGGCTGACCGAATACCCCACGAGACCGACGGGCCCGCCGGAGAACTCGAACTTTTCGGCGCCCTCGAGGCTACCCGCGAGGAGACCACCGGCCCCGAAGGTGAGCGAGGTCTTCTTGTCGAGGCGGTAGTCGAAGCTGGCGATCGTCGACTGGCGCTGCGTGTCGAACTTCAGCCCGTCACCGAACGACAGGCGCGTGGCCGAATACGAGTAGCTCATGGCGCCGCGGAAGCGGTGCGTGAGCGGGCCGTCGTCGAGGCCGCACATCGAGTGCCCGAGCGGGCCCCCGGGCGACGCGCCGCAGGCGGACGCGCGCGCCTCCACGGACGCGACCGCCGCGAAGGCCGCGAGCCCCGCGACGCCCGTCGACCACGCCCGCGTCCGCAGGACCGTCATGAGTGGACCGCCATGAGTGTCGTCTGCTCTGCTCGTGCGGCGCGCTGACAGCGTCAGTTGACGGGGGCGTGGGCGGCGCCGTCGTGCGAGACGCCGTTGGTGTGGGCGGGCGCGCCTTTGGCGCGCGCGCGCCGGCCGCGGAGCTGCTGGAGGTCCCACACAGGCCCCGCGAGGAAGCTCAGCGGGTCGTCCTTGAAGGCCGGGGCGTTCCGCTCGAAGGCGACGTGACCGAGGATGTTGAGCCCCCAGCCGAAGGCGAAGCTGCCCGCCGACACGCCCCACGCGGGGCGGTACGGCTTGAACGCGAAGAGGCCCGTCGCGCCCGCGACGATGAAGGGGATACCGGCCATGTGGAGCCAGCGGTTGGTCTTGTTGCGGTGCGTGGCCTCGTAGAACTCCGTCGCCGCCTCCCACCGCTCGGCGAGGCCGCCCTCGAAATTCGGGTGACGGTCACGCCAGCCCTGCTCGAGGACGGCGAGGCCGCGCGCGAACATCCCGAGGCCCGCCACTTTGCGGCCGGCCAAGAGCGCCACCATCCCGGAGACCGCCCACGCCGAGCCCGATTTCTCTTCCTTCGCCATGCCCACCTCCGGCGCCACGCGACGCTGTGCGGCACGATAGCGCAACGACCACGCCGCGCACGCCGTTCGTGCGCGGGCTTGAGCGGTGGTCACTGGATCGAGCCGTGTGCACGTCGCCTTCGGACGATTCAGGATTGGCGGAGCGGGGCCGCCTTAGCTCCGCCGTACGCGCCGCGCGCCGGCGAGCGCGAGCGCCGCGAGCGCGCCGAGCGCCACGAGGGGGCC
>CAZHGG010000590.1:0-4647 GCA_964531755.1 uncultured Polyangiaceae bacterium | reverse complement strand
GCGGGACCTCGCTCCCGGCGAGCCAGCAGGGCGCGAGCGTCACCCGGTGCGCGGGGCGCTCGTCACCCTGGCCGCCGGCGTCGGCCCCCATCGTGAACTCGCCGCCCGGCACGAGCCGCATCCCCGGCGGAGGCGCCGCGCTCGCGTCGGTGAGGCTCACCGCGGAGGTCGGGGCGCTCGCGTCTTCGTCGGGGCCTCCGTCGGCCTCCGGCGTGCGCGCGTCGCGTCCGGGCCCCACGACCGTCACGGGCGGCGCCGCCTCGCGCGGCGGAGGCGCGCTCGAGACGGCGCTCGACTCCGAGGCGGACGGGTGGCAAGCGGCGATCGGGCCGGCGGCGAGCAGCGCGAGGAGGAGAGCGGCACGGGTTCTCACGCGCGGACTTTCCTCCCCCGTTTCCGGAAAATCAAAAATCGTGGGGATGCTCTTCGCGGGCCGTGCCGACCCATCTCCGGCTCGCCCGTCCCCGGTGAGCGGTCAACGGGCCGCTCTGGGCGACGGCCGGGTAGGCCGCTTCGAGGCTCGCGAGGGTGATCGCCGGGGCGCGGCCCGTCGGGGCCGGCGCGACCGCACCCACGCGCAATCCCAGGAGATGTTCGCCACTTACTGGGTCGGCCCGGAACGTGTTAGGTCTGCGCGCGGCACCAGGAATCTGCGGTCAGAGCCAGAGCCTCGCATGAAAAAGAAAGCCATCTTCCTGCTCGCCAGCGACTGGTACTTTTGGGCCCATTGGCACCCGCTGGCGCTCGGGGTTCAGGCTGCGGGCTACGAGGTGAAGGTCGTCACGCCGGACGGCAAGTACGTGCCCGAGATCACCGCCGCCGGCCTCACCCACATCGCCCTCGACATGGAACGCCAGGGTCGGAACGCGCTGACGGACTTGCGCACGTTGGAGCGCCTCCGCGCGCTCCTCGAGGTCGAGCGCCCTGACATCGTCCACAACATCGCCCTGAAGCCCATCGTCGTCGGCACGCTCGCGGCGCAGGCGGTCCGCAGGCTGCGCCGCGCGCGCCCGGCAGGAGGTGGGGCGGCGCGCCCGGTGGGCATCGTCAACACGATGCCGGGCATGGGCTACGTGTTCCTCAACAAGCAGCTCCTGTCTCGCAGCATCCGCCCGCTCATCGTCGGCTTCTTTCGGGCGAGCCTCGTGGCAGAGAACTGCCGGCTCGTGCTGCTGAACCGCAACAACCACGACAAGTGGGTGGAGTGGGCGGGGCGCCCTTCGCGCACGCGCCTCATCGGCGGGGCCGGGATAGCCCTGGATCGCTTCCCGTTTTCGCCGCCGTCGGAGGGGCCCCCGCTCGTGGTCCTCGCGGCGCGTCTCCTCTTCGACAAGGGCGTGCGCGAGTTCATCGAGGCGGTGCGGATCCTCCGCAAGCGGAACGCGCCTGCCCGGTTCGCGCTCGTGGGTGAGCCGGACCTGGGCAACCCGGCCTCGGTCACCCGCGAGGACATGGAGCGCTGGGAAAGGGAGGGCTTGGTCGAGCTCTTCGGCTGGCGCGACGACATGGCGCGCGTCTACGCCGAGTCGGCGATCGTGTGTTTGCCCTCCTACGGTGAGGGCATCCCGCAGTCGCTGGTCGAGGCTCTCGCGTGCGGCCGTCCCGTGGTGACGACGGACGTCCCCGGTTGTCACGACGTGGTCCGGGATGGTGACAACGGCCTGCTCGTCCCCGCCCGCAGCACAGAGCCGCTCGCCAACGCCCTCGAGAGGCTCGTGTTGGATCCCGAGCTCCGCGCGCGCATGGGTCGACGCGGACGGCAGATCGCGGAAGACGAATACGCGATTGGCAACATCGTGAGGCAGCACCTCGCGCTGTACGAAGAGCTCACGGGGCCGCCCTAGCCCGCGAGAGCCGCGCGGGGCCCCAGCGCGAGAAGCCGGCGTGGCCCAGAGGCCGAGCCACCAACCCCCGTTTCCGGAAAACCAGAAATCGTGGGATAACCCCGTGGTCGCGCCCCACGCGAGGACGTCCGCGCAGCATGATCGTCGTAGAGAACCTGGTGAAGCGTTACGGAGCCAGGGCGGCGGTTCGCGACCTCTCCTTCAAGGTGGAAAAGGGCGAAATCGTTGGATTTTTGGGCCCAAACGGGGCCGGGAAGACCACCACGCTCCGTGTGCTCGCGGGCTTCCTGGCGGCGACCAGCGGCCGGGTGCGCGTGTGCGGGCACGACCTCGAGGACGAGCTCCACGAGGCCAAGTCGAAGGTGGGCTACATGCCCGAGACCGTGCCTCTCTATCCGGAGATGCGCGTCGCCGAGTACCTGTCGTTCCGCGCGGAGCTCAAGGGCGTGCCCCGCGCGCGCCGTCGCGCCCGCGTGGACGACGTGCTCGACAAGGCGCGGGTGACCGAGGTCGCGCACGTCGTCATCGGCCACCTGTCGAAGGGCTACCGCCAGCGCGTGGGCCTCGCCGACGCCCTCGTCGCCGATCCGCCGCTGCTCATCCTGGACGAGCCCACCGCCGGCCTCGATCCGAACCAGATTCGGGACGTCCGCGACGTGATCGCCGGCCTCGGCGGCTCGCACACGGTGCTGCTCTCGACCCACATCCTCAGCGAGGTGGAGGCCACGTGCGCGCGCGCCATCGTCATCGCGCGCGGGCGCCTCGTGGCCGAGGGCACGCTGGCGGCGCTCAAGGCGGAGCGCGGGGTGCGCGGCGTCCGTGTGCGCGTATCGGGCGACGAGGCGACCGCGCGCGCCGCGATCGCCAGCGTCCGCGCCCAGCTCCCGACGCTCGAGTCCGAGCCGGTCTTCACGAGCGAGGCCGACGTCCTCTGCATCGAGGTCGTCTGGGCGAAGCAAGACGAGGCCAAGACGCGGCTCGCGGCCCAGGCGGTGGCCCGCGCGCTCGTGCAGGCCGGCCTCGGTCTCCATGAGCTGTCGCCCCTCACCGGGCGCCTCGAGGACGTCTTCGCGGAGCTCACCGGGGGCGATCGCCGCGCCGCCAAGGCGCCGCCGGCCGACGAGCCGCCCAGCGAGGAGACGCCGTCGTGAGGGGCTTCTGGCCGGTCTACAAGCGGGAGCTCTTCTCGTTCTTCGTCACGCCGCTCGCCTGGGTGCTCCTGTGCGTGTTCCTGCTCGTGCAGGGCATGCACTTCTACCTGCTCATCGACCACTTCGCCGCGCAGGTCCAGGCGATCTCGTCGGAGACGCCGCTGCAGGCCTTCTTCGGGAACACGGTCCTCCTCTACCTCGTGCTCTTTCTCCTCGTGCCGGCCATGACCATGCGCCTCTTCGCGGAGGAGCGGAGGAGCGGCACCGCCGAGGGGCTCCTCACGGCGCCCGTGTCGACCAGCGCCGTCGTGCTGGCCAAGTACGCGGGGGCGCTCACCGTGTACGTGGTCATGTGGGCGCCGACGGCCCTCTACCTCGTGATCTTGCGGCGCACGGGCGTGCTCGATCTCCACGTGGCGCTGTCCTCGTACCTCGGCGTGCTGCTCGTCGGCGCGGCCTACCTCTCGCTCGGCCTCCTGATGAGCGCGATGACCAAGAGCCAGTTCCTCGCGCTGGTCCTCACTGCCCTGGTCATCCTGACCCTCTTCGTGCTTGGGGTGGGCGAGTTCGTGGCGCGCCCCGGGACGGCGCTCCACTCGGTGTGCACTCACGTGTCGGTGTGGGCCGCGATGAGCGAGCTCTCGAGCGGCATCATCGACTCGCGGAGGCTCGTGTTCTACGGCACCCTCACGGTCGTCCCGCTCTACTTCACGGTGCGGGTGGTCGACGCGTGGAGGTGGGCGTGAGCGCGCGCCCACGCACCCGCCCGCTCAAGGTCGCCGAGGTGAGCAAGCTCGCGGGGCTCGTCTTCGCGGCCGTCCTCGGCGTGCTGCTGAACATGTATTCTGCACGTCACTACACGCGCTGGGACGTGACCGAGAGCCGCCGCTACACCCTCACCGACGCCACCAAGCGCACGCTCCACGATCTCCCCGACACGGTCGAGGTCTGGGTCCTCCTCGGCCAGGCCGAGCCCCTCCGGCACACCCTCTCGCAGCTGCTCGTCGCGTACGGCGCCGAGACCACGCACCTCGCCGTGAAATACGTCGACCCGGATCACGACCCGCTCGCCCTCGAGGACGTGCGCCGGCGGTTCAAGATCGAGTCGGGGCGCTCCGAAGACGGGCACGTGCTCACCGACGCGGTCGTGGTCGTCGCCCACGGCGAGCGGCGCTGGTTCCTCGACACGACGGACTTCTACGAGGCGTCGGAGAAGGACGACGGCAAGGTGCGCCCGCGCGAGGAGCAGGCCCTCACGCTCGCGATCCGCAGCGTGCTCGGCGGCGCGCGGACGCGCCTTTGCTTCACGCGAGGGCACGGCGAGGCGGAGCTCGGCGACGGGACGTCCGCGGGGCTCTTCTTCCTCAAGTCCGTCCTCGAGAAGGACAACTACGAGGTCGTGTCCGTGGAGTCCGCCAAGCCGGGCGCGCTCGAGCCCTTCAAGGAGTGCGCCGTCGTGGTCGTCGCCGGCCCGAGAGGCGCCTTCGCGCCGGAGGAGGAGAACGCGCTCCGCACCTACCTCATGACCGGCGGCAGCGCGCTGCTCGCCCTCGGCCCCGTGCCGACCCAGGGAGGGCTCGAGAAGACCGGCCTCGAGCGGGCCGTCGCGCCGTTCGGCGTCGGGCTCGGGGACGTGCTCGTCGTGGAGCGCG
>CAZHGG010000589.1:0-4653 GCA_964531755.1 uncultured Polyangiaceae bacterium | reverse complement strand
ACCTGGAGCGCGTACCGCTGGAGCCGCACGCAGACGGCACGCCGCGCTACGGCGTGCGTCCTGTCGAGCGTGGCCCCGTGGTGCGACGCCTCGACGGGAGCACCCACCGCGCGACCGATCGGCTGCGCATCGAGCTGTCGCCGCTCGCGCGGGTGTGGCTGTCGCTGCCGGTGGCGCCGGGCTCCGGCACGGCGTGGGCGTGGCTGCGGGCGCGCGGCATCGTGGGGTGGCAGAACCTCTGCGGCGCGGACCTCAGCGGCGCGGACCTCAGCGGCGCGACTCTCTACGGCGCGAACCTCAGCGGCGCGACTCTCTACGGCGCGAACCTCTACGGCGCGGACCTCAGCGGCGCGGACCTCAGCGGCGCGGACCTCAGCGGCGCGACTCTCTACGGCGCGGACCTCCGCGGCGCGGACCTCCGCGGCGCGAACCTCCGCGGCGCGAACCTCCGCGGCGCGGACCTCCGCGGCGCGTATCGCCGCACCAGCGACCGTGACATCACGGGCTGGACTGTGCGCGATGGAAGACTGGAGCGTGCGTGATGGACCACGCTCACCCCTGCGTCGCGTGTCACCGCGTCGGCGCTCACACGATCGGATGCCCGATGATCCCCGCGACGCACTCCGCGCCCCGCCGCGATGAGCCCTGCGCGGCCTGCGGCGGCACCGCTCGTCACGAGGCGTCGTGCCCGATGACGAGCGCTCCGCAGCCCACGCCGCACATCTACAGCACACCCGTCGTGCTCGCGGTGACGCCGCCGGGCGCCGAGGTTCCGATGGCGCGGGAGCTCGCGTCCGCACCGGCAGACCTCGCCGAGCCGAAGCGCGTGATGCGCCTGCGATGTCCGCGCGAGACGGCCGCAACGGAGGCGCGCCACGTCGCGATGGACGTGCGGCTCCCGCTCGACATCAACACCCTGGCGACCTTCGTGAAGGGCATCAGGTGCCCGTGCGGCGCTGACTTCGTGATGAAGGCAAGAGGGGAGTGAGCACCATGGGAATCGCAGCGAAGCTGGCGATGGCCGCGCGGGCGTGCGGCTATGTGCAGAAGGACAGCGCGAACGCCTTCCACAAGTACCGATACGCGTCGGCCGCCAACGTGCTGGGGCACGTCAACGAGGCGCTCCACGAGGCCGGTCTGGCCGTTGTGGACACGATGCCCGAGATCCTCTTGAGCGAGGGCTCAGGCAAGGACCGCGTGGTCACCGTGCGCATGACGGTGGTCGTGGCGGACACGGAGAGCGAAGAGCGTGCGACGTTCCGCGGTATCGGGTCTGGGATGGACAGCGGTGACAAGGCCGTCATGAAGGCGTGCACGGCTGCGTTGAAGTACGCATGGCTCGGGGCGTTCAGCGTTTCGACTGGCGACGACCCCGAAGCCGACGAGGACACCGACCGTCGTGCGTCCAGCACCCGAGGGGGCACCACGCGACCGCAGGCGCAGCCGCGTCGCGAGGAGCCGCGAGCGTCGGAACCCCAACGCGTCGCAGCCGCGGCGCCGCGGGAGGAGCTTGCCACGCCGGAACCGCCCGCCGCGCTGGATGGCTTCTACGCGTGCATCGATGAGATCGAGCTGCCGGGCGAGTCCGTGAAGGTGTGGGTAGAACACCGTGGAGCGCTCGCCACCGTGACCGTTCAGGAGCGGGAAGCCGCGTGGAAGGCCATCTGCAAGCGCACCGAAGAGATTGGCGAGGGCAAGATGAAGAACGCCAAGGTGTGGCTCAAGCAGGCGCTGGCGGAACACGACGCCAGGGCCACCGACGCATCGACAGGGGCGCAGTCGTGAGCGCCCGCGCGTCGCAGAAGGCCGCCGACGACCGTGAGTTGCTCGTCCGGTGGTGGCTCGTCGGGGTCGCGGAGCAGTTCGGTCTGTCGTGCGTCGCGCGCGTCATCGGCTGCGCGTCGAAGCCCGATGACTGGCGCGCGGTGGCGGGCGACCTCGCCTCCGCCGCGTCGAGATCGGGCAGCGACGAGATGACATCGCGCCGCTACCTGCGGCTCGCGCGGGACGTGGCGGAGGAGCTGCGAGAGGGCCGCGCAGGCTGCGTCGACCGTGCTGTGGCTCACATCGCGGCGGAGCACGGGCGTTCGGCAGAGGACTGGTGTGCATGGGTCCGGTCGCACCGGGCGGAGAAGGGGTCGGCGTTGGTGAGTGCTCCGGGGCCGGAGGTGGGCCCTGGGCGCCCGATGGGCCTTCGGTCCCGGGGCACTCACGAGCGCCGTATTCGCGGCGATCGATAGGACGAAAGGAGACGATGACGATGCCTCTCGAAAAGATGCCAGTGGCGCTCACGCCGGAGGAGCGGAGCATGCGCGCGCTCGAAGCCTCGCGCCTCCTCGCGCTCTACAGCCAGCGCGAGGA
This sequence comes from uncultured Polyangiaceae bacterium, assembly GCA_964531755.1. Taxonomy (GTDB): domain Bacteria; phylum Myxococcota_A; class Polyangia; order Polyangiales; family Polyangiaceae; genus JAAFHV01. The sequence goes on along the minus strand of CAZHGG010000589.1, from coordinate 2,292 downwards.
TCACAAGAAGGAGGTGGTGAAGGAGCTCACCGACGAGCTCAAGTCGCTCCGCGAGCAGGCCGAGACTGCCGCGAACGCCGCGAACACCGGTGTCGAGGAGCGCGAGGTGCCTGTCATGGCGAGGCCCGACAACGAGCGGTTTGTCGTCGAGTACTTCCGCGAGGACACGGGCGACCTCGTGCGCACGCGGCCGATGACCGACGACGAAGCCCGCGTCGCGCGGCAGGCCGTGCTCCCGCTGCGCTCCGTCGGCGTCAGCCCCCTGCGCGGCCCCACCAAGCCCCCGATCTCGGGCGACGGCAAGCCGTCGTGAAGCAATCGACCCTGTTCAGCAATCCTGAAGGAGACCACAAGATCATGGATCGCACTGAGAACGACGCCATCATCCAGCACGCCATCGAGCGCGCCAGGCCCGAGATCATCGACCTCCTGCGCGGCGACTCTGGCATCGCGCACGCGCTTGTCGTGCCGAAGGGCTCCGAAGTGCGCAGCCTCAAGCCGCTGCTCGACGAGTACCTCCCGCAGCCCGAGCGGCGCCGCGGGACCACGATGCTCAGCGACCCCGCGTCGTTCACCGCGTTCGTGAAGCGCGCGGCGAACCCCGACAGCCTCATCTACTGCGATGACACCAGCGCGAAGCCCGTGTTCGTCGCGGTGCTCGACCACGATGCTCAGGGCCCCGATGGCGCGACGACGGCGCGGTGGCAGCAGCACCGCGCGACCTACGCCGTCGAGATCAGCGACGAGTGGGCCGCGTGGACGAAGGCCGACAACAACGCGCTGACGCAGCGGGATTTCGCCGAACTCGTCGAGGACCGCGCGCTCGACCTGCTCGACCCGACGGACGCGCCGGGCGACCCCACGGTCGCCCTCGCGGAGAAGCTCGGGCTCACGCTCGCCACGGCGCGCGAGGTCATCGAGGCGTCCCGCGGACTCAAGCTCCGCGCGGAGGTGAACGTCGGTGAGGCGATCGTCCTCCAGACTGGCGAGACGGAGCTGCACTTCACCGAGGTGCACAAGGCGGCGGACGGGTCGGCGCTCAAGGTGCCGCCAGCGTTCCTCATCGGCGTCCCCGTGCTCCGCAGGGCGCCGCGCGACGTGCTGCTCGTGCGCCTGCGCTACCGCCGCGTGCCGGGTCAGCCCCGCGTCGCGTGGTGCGTGAACCTCCACCGACCCGACGAGGTGCTCCGCAACGCCATCGACGAGGTCGCGGCGACGATCGCGCGCGACACGGGCGTGACGGTGCTCCGAGGAAGCCCACCCGCCGCGAAGTGATGCACGTGGGCCGCGAGGCCCAGCAGCGCCACGCATCGGGCGTGGATCGCGCGGTTCGAGCCCGCGGCGCTGCTCCAACGACAACAACGCCGCGCGCTGCGGCGAGGAGGGATCGAGATGTCCAGCAACCAGGCCATGCCCGACGCTCGCGCGCGGGTGTTCGAGGCGATCAACGCAGAGAGGCGCCGACAGGACGAGAAGTGGGGTGAGCAGAACCACCCGGACGTCGACCCGGTGCTCACCGGCCGCCAGGGCGGCTGCGACCCGCAGCGCATGGCCGAGGAGTACGAGATCCCGACGGCCACACGCGCCCGCGCCAACTGCGACGGCGAGGCGAAGGCGGGCAACTGCACCTGGGCGCACATCGCGGTGGAGGAGATGGCCGAGGCCGTCGAAGCCGCGACCGACGCCGCGCAGGGACGCGGGGTGCTGGCGGCGCTGCGCAAGGAGCTGGTGCAGCTCGCGGCCGTGATCGTCGCGTGGATCGAAGCCATCGACCGGCGGGGCGCGTGATGCGCGTCGTCGACTACTTCGCTGGCCTCGGCGGCTTCACCCTCGGCGCGTCGATGGCGGGTGCCTCGGTGGTCGCCGCGGTCAACCACTGGCGCCTGGCCGTGGACACGCACGCGCGCAACCACCCTGGCGTGCGGCACGAGTGCGAAGACCTCACGCGCTACGACCCCGCGCGTCTGCCGCCCTTCGACGTGCTGGTGGCGTCGCCTGCCTGCCAGGGCCATGCGCGGGCCCGCGGTGTCGCCTCGGGCTCTTCGGGTGACGCGCGGTGGGACTCCTCCCGCGCCACCGCGTGGAGCGTGGTGGACACGCTGGAGGTGTGCCGCCCGCGGGCGCTGGTGGTGGAGAACGTCCCGGACTTCGCACGGTGGTCTCTTTTCGGCGTGTGGTGCGAGGCGCTCACCCGCCTCGGGTACGCTCCGCGCGTCCAGGTGTGCGACGCCGCAGATTGGGGCGTGCCCCAGCACCGGCCGCGCGTCATCGTGACCGCCTTGCGTGGCAAGG
>CAZHGG010000588.1:0-4653 GCA_964531755.1 uncultured Polyangiaceae bacterium | reverse complement strand
TGATGTGCTCGGGCTTCGCGTCCTCGATCTCGTTGTGGCTGATGCCGTCCTTGCAGGGGATGAACACCATCCCGGCCGGCGCGAGGCGCGCGACGTACACGGCGTCGTGGCCCGCGCCCGACACCGCGTCCATGTGCGAGTACCCGAAGGTCTTCGCGGCGCTCGCCACCGCCTCGACGCAGCCCACCTCGAACTGGCAGGGCTTGAAATACGAGACCTGCGTGAGCTCGACCGAGAGGCCGCTCTCCTTCGCCGTCTTCTCGCAGAACGCCTTGATCTCGGCGTCCATCGCGTCGAGGTTCTCGTCGTCGATGTTGCGGAGGTCGACCGAGAACTTCACGGTGCCGGGGATCACGTTGCGGCTGTTCGGGTGCACCTGCACGAAGCCCACGGTGCCACGCCCGTGCGGCGGGCGGCTGTTCCCGATGGCGACCACCTCTTGCATGATGCGCGTCGCGACCTGGAGCGCGTCCTTGCGGAGCGGCATGGGCGTGGGCCCCGCGTGGGCTTCCATGCCCTTCACGACGCAGTCGTACCAGCGCAGGCCGAGGACGCCTTTCACGACGCCGATCGTGACGTCGGCGTCCTCGAGGACAGGCCCCTGCTCGATGTGGGCCTCGAAGTAGGCGCCCACGGGGTGCTTCCCCGGCTCCTCGTCGCCGATGTATCCGATGCGCGCGAGCTCGTCCTTCACCGACTTGCCGTCGACGTCCTTTGCGGCGTACGCGTGCTCGAGGCTGAATGCGCCGCAGAAGACCCCCGAGCCCATCATGACCGGGACGAACCGGGAGCCCTCTTCGTTGGTCCAGTAGACGACCTCGATCGGCGCCTCGGTCTGGATGTTCTGGTCGTTCAGCGTGCGAACGACCTCGAGCCCCGCGAGGACGCCGTAGTTGCCGTCGAACTTGCCGCCGGTCGGCTGCGTGTCGATGTGGCTCCCGCACATGACGGGCGGGAGGGCGTCGTTCTTGCCCTTGCGGCGCATGAAGACGTTGCCGATCTTGTCGACGGTGATCGTCATGCCCGCCTCGCGCGCCCACGAGGTGACGAGGTCGCGGCCCTGCTTGTCGAGGTCGGTGAGCGCGAGGCGACACACGCCGCCCTTGGCGGTCTTGCCGATCTCCGCGAGCCGCATGAGCGACGCCCACAGGCGATCGCCGTTCACGGCGAGCGTGGCGGCGGTGGAGGCGGCGGTCGTGGAGGCGGCGGTCGTGCTCATGTGCGTTCCTTCCTGCGGCGTGGACCCGCAGTCTCGCAAGTTGCGAGACGGCGGGCAACCGCCGCGTCCGAGCCCGGGCCCGCTCAGACCGGATCGCGCCGCTTCAAAATAATGAGCAAGATCATCATCATGAGCGCGGTCATCCCGTAGAGGACCACGAAGGGCAGCCAGAGATCCGCGTAGTAGATGAAGCCCCAACCGCCCGCGAGCTGGTCGGAGGCCATCTGCGCGATCGCGCACTTGAAATGGCCGTTCTCGATGAAGTCCGGCAGGCTCTGGAGTGTCGGCTTGTGGAGATCGATGTACCAGGCGGGGTCGCGCTCGATCGCGGCGCGCTCGTGCACGATCGAGCCCTCGAAGCCCCTGCGCGCCGGCATGATGTACATGAGCGGCTTCAGCATCTCGTTGGTGGTCATGGGGACCATGAGCCCGCCGAGGACCACCTGCGGGATGAGCGCGATCGGCGTCAGCGCCATGGCGGCCTCCGCCGAGGAGACCATCGTCGAGAGCAAGAGCCCGAGCGCCGTCGCGTTCATGCTCACGCCCACCATGATGCCGAGCTCCATCATGAAGGCGCCCGGCCCGCCGTGGAACCCGAGCGTGGCGAACACGATGCCGAGCAGCATCGAGCACTGGACCACGCAGATGAGCGACAGGACGATGTACTTCGAGAACACGTAGTTGAAGAGCGACAGGTTCACCATGCGCTCGCGCATGTAGATGGCCCGCTCGGTCACGATCTCGCGCGCCGAGTTGCTCGTGCCGAACCACACGCAGCTGACGACGACGAAGAAGAGCGCGGCCGTGTTGTCGTTGGTGGGCTGCATGCGGTTCAGCAGGTCGGCCGAGCCCGTGGCGTTCGACTGGCCTCGCTTCGACAGCTCCTGCAACGCGCCGAGGCACCAGAACGGCACCGCCTGCTTCTGCCCCGCGAACACGAACGCGAGCATCACGCCGATGATGGGCGCCTGGAGGAACATGATGGCCGCCCCGGCGCGGTCGCGGATACGCACCTTCCAGTACCGCGAGATGAGCAGCATGAGCTGGCTGAAGAGCGCCACCCTCGGCGCGTGCGGCACGCCGCGAGCGGCGGCCTCGGTGCCCACGGCCCGGGGGCCCGAGTACATCTGCTGGAAGACGGGGTTCTCGTTGCGGAAGAACTCGTTGCGCCAGTGGCGCGCGGCCTCGAGCCGCGCCGGGTTACGCGGCGTGTTGGGGTCGTGCCGCTTCATGTCTTCGTGCACGGCCTTCTCGCGCACCTGGAGCATGTCGAACATGTCGCGCGGGTTGTCGATGCGCTTGCCCACGTGCTGCGGCGCGAGGTGCCTGAAGGGGCTGTCGGGGCGCTCGATGAGGCTCGCGAAGAAGCGGTACGACGGCTCGCCCGTGGGCCCGAAGTACGTGGGGATGCCGCCGTACCCCATGATGAAGGTCATGTTGAATTTCTCGAACTCGTCCTTCGCCGGCTGATGGATCGTCATGATGATCGTCTTGCCGGTCTTCTTCGTGAGCTCGGAGAGCAGCGTGATGAGCGCCGTCGTGTCGTCCGCCGCGAGGCCGCTGGTGGGCTCGTCGAGGAACAGGATGACGGGGTCGGTCACGAGCTCGAGCGCGATGTTGACGCGCTTGCGCTGCCCGCCAGAGAGCACCTTCTTCTCGGGCTTGCCGATCTCGAGGTTCTTCAGCGCGTCGAGGCCGAGGTCCTTCAGGGTCTGCTCGACGCGCTGGTTGATCTCGGCGTCGGAGTAGTCAGGCGGCAGGCGGAACCGGGCCGAGTACTTCACGGCCTCGAACACCGTGAGCTCGGGGTGGACGATGTCGTCCTGCGGCACGTAGCCGATGGAGCCGCGCAGGGCGTCGTAGATGGCGTAGAGGTCCTCGCCGTTGATGCGCACCTGCCCGCTCGTGGGCGGCAGGTAGCCGTTCAGCGTCATGAGGAGCGTGGTCTTGCCCGCGCCCGACGGCCCCATGAGCGCGATCATGTCGCCCGGCATGGCCTTGAACGACACGTGGTCGAGCAACACCTTCATCTTCGACTTGTCGTCGCGATCGGGCACCTCGAGGCACAGGTCCCAGGCCTCGATGTCGTAGAGCGGCTTGCCCGCCCAGGACGCCTGCTGGTCCTCGACCACGAGCCCGAGCTGCTGGCCCGTGAGCTGGAGGAGCACCGGCATGGGGCCGATGAAGATCTTCTCGCCGTGCTGCACCGGGACGCGCTGGCCCGGCATGAGGCGCTGACCGCGGACGAACGTGCCGTTGGCCGAGCCCTTGTCCTCGAGCAGGACGTCGTTGCCCTGGCGCACGAGCACGGCGTGGTGGGAGCTCACCTGCGCGTGCGGCACCACGATCTGGTTGTCCGGCGTTCGGCCGATGGTGATGACGTTCTGCGCGAGGTCGGCGAGGTTCAGCTCGCCGATGACCGTGCGGTGCTTACGAGGCGGCTCGCCCCCTGGAGGCCCCGCGTGGGGCGCCGCGCCCGGCGGCGCGCCGAGCGGCGGCCCGGCGGGCGCGGGGGCGCCTTGGGCTCGCCCGAGCTGCAGCAGCACGCTCGTGGGCACGGGCACCGGGCCGAACGCGAGCACCCCGTTGGGGTCGAGCGGCACGGCCTGCCCCGCTGGCAGGCGCTGGCCGTTCTGGTAGGTGCCGCTGGTCGACCCGTTGTCGGTCACGGTCATGCGGTCCAACATGACGGTCGCGTGGTTGCCGCTGACGGCGCTGCTCGCGAGCACGAGGCTCGCGGTGCTTGGCTCTCTGCCCACGATGAAGTGCCCGGGCGGCGCGGGCGCATGCCCGACCGACATGGCCATCAGCGCGAGGGCCGGGTGAGCGAGCGGGAGGGGGGCCTGGCCCAAGGCAATCGGCGTCCGAAAATCGAATGGTATCGGCTGGTTGGGCGCGACCGGGGCGCCCCCCACGAACGTGGGCGCGGCGCCGTTGTCGAAGAAGGTGAGCTGAGCGCCTTGGCGCACGATGCGCGCATGCCGGGGCGCGACGCCGGGGCCATGGACCACGACGTCGTTGTCGGGCGCCGATCCGATCGAAACTTGCTCTTTGCCAAACCCGGGGATCATCGGCCCGGATGGTACACTGAAGGACCCGCGCGCTCCGAGATTCCGCGGCACCGGACCGAACGGGCGGCACCTACTCGCTGGGCGGCGGCGCGCTCGGGCTCGGTGACCGGCGTCGCGGCGACGACGGAGCGGCGAGCGGAGGTGTCTCCTCCGGCAGCGAGGGGGCGGCGGTGGGCTCGGGCTCGCTCGACGGCGCAGACTCGCCGACGCGCGGCAGCGCGGAGAGCGGCACCGCGATCTGCGGCTCGACGTGCTTGGGCCGCACGAGCACGCGGTAGAGGCCCGCCGCCACGACGACGAGCGCGGCGACCACGCCGAGCACCACGAGCGCGACGACCCACGGGCGACCACGCTTCGGCGCCG
>CAZHGG010000587.1:0-4655 GCA_964531755.1 uncultured Polyangiaceae bacterium | reverse complement strand
CGACCGGCTCGCGGCGGCTGAACGTGCCGATGAGCTCGCTCACGACGCCCATGCCGGGGACGATCATGATGTAGACGGCGGGGTGGGAGTAGAACCAGAAGAAGTGCTGGTAGAGGACCGGGTCGCCGCCGAGGCGCGGGTCGAAGATGCCGAGGCCGAACGCGCGCTCGAGGGTGAGGAGCAGCAGCGTGATCGCGAGCACCGGGGTCGCGAGGACCTGGATGATCGAGGTGGCGTAGAGCGCCCACGTGAAGAGCGAGAGCCGCCGCCACGACATGCCGGGCGCGCGCATCTTGTGCACGGTGGCGATGAAGTTCACGCCGGTGAGGATCGACGAGAAGCCCATGATGAACGCGGCGAGCGTCATGGGGACGACGGCGCTCTGCGAGCCCACGAGCGACGACGAGCTGTAGGGCACGTAGAACGTCCAGCCGGTGTCGACGCCGCCGTGCACCATGCTGTAGAGGCCGAAGCAGGCGCCGAAGACGTAAATGTAGAGGCTGAGCAGGTTCAGCTTCGGGAAGGCGACGTCTTTGGCCCCGAGCTGGATGGGCAGGATGATGTTGCCCATCGCCGCGGGGATCGACGGGATGATGAACAAGAAGACCATCACCACGCCGTGGAGCGAGAACATCCTGTTGTAGGTGTCCTGGTCCATGATCGTGCGGCCCTTGGTGAGCAGCTCGACGCGCAGCACGAGCGCGAAGATGCCGCCCGCGAGGAACGCGACGAGGACGGCCACGAGGTACATGACCCCGATGCGCTTGTGGTCGAGCGTGACGAGCCAGCTCCCGATCCCTCGCTTGACCTCGAGGTAGTTCTTCTCGTCGTCGGACCCGTGTCCGTGTTCGCCGGTGTGAGGTGTAGTGACGGCTGCCATGGCGTTCTCCGAGCCCCCTTACTTGACCGACTTGATGTAGGCGATGATGGCGTCCATCTGGGCGTCCTTGAAGACGAAGGGCGGCATCTGCACCGACTCGTAGCCAGAGACGACCTTGGCCTGCGGCTTCGCGATGGACTCGCGCAGGTAGTTGTCGTCGGCCATGATCTGCCCGCCGGTCGTGGGCTGCATGGTGCCGGCGACGCCCTTCAGCGAGGGGCCGACGATCTTGGTGCCGTTCACCGAGTGGCAGGCGTTGCAGCCGTTCTTCTTGAAGAGCGACTCGCCCCACTTCACCGGGCCCTCGACGCCGAGCTTGGCGTATTCGTTGGGGATCTTGCTGAGCTCGTCCAGGTGCTGCTTGTAGTCCTGGGCGCTCACGACGTGGATCTTGGCGAGCATGTAGGAGTGGTCCTTGCCGCAGTACTCGGCGCAGAACACCGGCGCGTCGCCGAGCTCGTTCGGGGTGAACGTGACGTAGCTGTACTGGCCGGGCACCGCGTCGCGCTTGGCGCGCATCGCCGGGATGAAGAAGCTGTGGAGCACGTCCTCGGAGGAGAGGATGAGCTTCACGGGCTTGTTCACCTCGAGGGTGAGCTCGTTCGGCTCGTTGTCGCCCGTGGGGTACTCGAAGCTCCAGCTCCAGCGCTTGCCGCGGACGCGGTACTCGCGGGCGCCCTCGGGCACCACGGTGTTGCGGGCGTAGGTCTCGTAGCCCCAGTGGAAGAGGAAGACGATGAAGATGAGCGGCGTGATCGTCCAGAACAGCTCGAGCTTCGTGTAGTCCTGGGTGGGCTCCGCCTTCACGCCCTTTTGGCGCCGGTACTTCACCGTGAACGCGACCGTGGCCACCGTGATGACGACGGTGAACACGAGCGAGAAGTAGTAGGTGAAGTTGTAGAGCCAGTCGATGTCGGCGGCGCCGGTCGACATGGCTGGCGGCAGCTGGAAGCTTTCTTGGGGTACAATCATCGTTCGTTCTCGGGGGCGTGGCGGGTCCGCACCTGCAAAAGATCGCGGAGGGGAGCTAGGAGGGCGAGGCGGCCTCGCGGGGGGGCCGGGTGTGCGTGGGCTCGAGGGCCGCGAGCAGGCCGCCCTTGTTTCGCTCGCGGAGCCAGAAGAGAGAGAGCATGCCGCCGAGGAGCAGCGCGGTGAGCGCGCCCCCCACCTGCATGACCCGAGTGGCCACGAGCACGTACCGACCGCCCTGGGGGTCGTAGTGGTAGCAGTAGAGGATGATCTGCTCGACCGTGGAGATGCTGCGCCCCTCGGAGGCCTCGAGCAGGCCGAGGCGCACGTCGTTCGGGTCGAACTCGAGCCCGTAGAGGTACCGGGCCATCTGGCCGTTCGGCTTCACGAGCATCATGACCGACGGGTGCGCGTACTGCTTCTGGCGCTCGTCGTACTGGTAGGTGAAGCCGGTGGCCTCGGCCACGCGATCGATGTTGGCCTTGTCGCCGAGGAGGAAATGGAAGCCTCGGCCGTCGCCGCGGCCGTAGTCCTTGACGATGCTGTCGCGCTTGGCGGCCGCGCGCTCGGCGGTGTCGCTGGGGTCGATGCTGATGACCACCATGTCGAACTCGGCGCCGACCGACCACTGCACGCCCTGGAGCGCGCGCGACGTGGCGCTCAGGATCATGCTGCAGAGCACGGGGCACGAGTGGTACGCGAAGAGCAACACGACGGGCCGCTTGCCGTCGAACATCTGCCGGAGCTCGACCGGCTTGCCGGCGAGATCGCGGAACTTGGCGTCCATCGGGAGGCCCTGGTCGAGGTGCTCCTTGACGGCGACGTGCTGGAGCTCGTTCGGCATGCCCTCCGGCGTGGGCGCCGTGGGCCCCTGCTCCATGAACTGCTGCGCCCGCGCCGGCCGCGCCGCGCTCACCGCGAGGGCGAGCGCGAGCAGCGCGAAGAGCGCGCGGCCACGGCGGAGGAGGGAGGAGGGAGAGGGCATTCGGGTTGGCAGCGGTTGGGCGCGCTCAGGTCAGGGGCAGTGCTTGGTGACCGTGATGGTGATGCGGCGGTTCACGTTGCGAAGCGCCTCGAGCTTCTCGGGGCCGAGCTTCTTCGCCTCCTCCGAGTCGGCGTCGGGCTCAGCGACCGCCGGCTTGGTGGAGCCCGCGCCGCTGGTCGCGCCGATGGCGGTCTCGCGGACGCCCGCGGCGACGAGCGCCTTCTTGACCGCCACCGCGCGCTGCTCGGAGAGCTTCAGGTTCTTGTCGGCCGGGCCCTCCTTCGAGGTGTGTCCGGTGATGTCGAACGTGAGCTCGGGGCAGCCCTGCGAGAAGGCGACGAGCTCCTGGAGCGCCGCGGCGCTGCTTGGCTTCGTGGCGTCGACCTTGTCGGTGCCGGGCACGAAGTCGATGTCGTTGAAGCTCACCGAGCCGCCGTGCTTCTGGAGCTCCTTCTCCTGCGCGAGCCGCGCCTCGCGCCCGGCCGAGGCCTTGCACGCGGCGAGCTCACCCGACGAGGGCACCGCGAGCGCCCTCTTCGGGGCCTTCGACCAGCCCGTGAGCGGGCCGAGGTCCTCCGAGGGCTGCGGGGCGAGGTCGGCGGGGCGGGACTTCGCGAGCTCCGCCATGGCCGCCGAGATGGGCATCCCGGTCTGGGTGAGGTTCTTCTGCTCGGCCTCGCGGAGCTGGACGAGGGGCTCGTGCGTGGCGGGGAGCTTCTCCGCCGCCACGGCCTCGTTCACCGCCACGAAGTAGGAGTCGAGCCCGAGCTTCACGCCGATGAGGCAAAGCACGACGATGGAGCCGATCTTGAAGATGAGCGCGACGCGTGGTTCTGACCTGTCGTATGCCATGATTCGCTTTCCCGCTTTCAGGCCTGCTCGAAGGCCAGGGCGCGCTTGAGGCGCGGATCGCCGACCGGGATGAGCTGGTGCTTGCCCATGAAGTAGAAGACCGTCGCGAAGTACGCGCCGCCCACGCCGGCGATGCAGGTCAGGTCGAGCCAGTGCGGCGAGACCTCCTTCGTGAGGTTCGGCAAGATGAACCAGTAGATGTCGATGAGGTGCACCACGAAGAGCCACACGGTGCCCATCTTCAGAATGCCCAGGTTCCGCTTCGCGTGGCGCGAGATGAGCATGAAGAAGGGAATCACGAAGTGGGCCGCCATGAGGCCGATGCTCACGAGGCGCCACGAGCTGTCGGCCTGGCCGAGCCCGCGGGCGTGGTAATACGTCGTCTCCTCCGGCAGGCCCGCGTACCAGATGAGCATGTATTGGGAGAAGCCGATGTAGGCCCAGAAGCCGTTGAAGCCGAAGAGGAGCTTCCCCATGTCGTGGAAGTGCTCGACGTTCACCATGCCCTTGAGGGGGCCCGAGTCGCGGAGCGACATGGTGAGGAAGATGAGCACCGCGAACGCGGCCACGGTGGAGCAGGCGAAGAGGTACACGCCGAAGATGGTGGAGAACCAGGCGGGGTCGAGGCCCATGACCCAGTCGAACATCGCGAACGTGAGGCTCAGCCCGAACGCCCACGCCGCCAGGGGCGACACGCGCGCCGCGGCGACGGTGTCCTCGGGGTCCTTCGTGGTGTCCTGGCGGGTGGAGATGCGCAGGAACCCGAGCCCGAGCGCGCACCAGATGGCCAAGTAGGCCGCGGCGCGGACGAGGAAGAACGGCTTCTGGAGGAACGCGGTCTTGGCCGCGAGCGTCGCCGCGTGGGCGACGTGGTGCGGGTCCTGGGCGCCGGCGGCGTGCTCGCCGTGGCCGGCGGGCGCCGCGTGCGCGTCCTTGGCGTCGTGCGCAGCGGCCGCGCCGTGTTCACCG
>CAZHGG010000586.1:0-4657 GCA_964531755.1 uncultured Polyangiaceae bacterium | reverse complement strand
GACGAGCGCTTCTCGGGGCTGCGGGTCGACCTCGACGGGGTGCGGCGCGAGGCCGAGCGCGTGGATCCGGCCGCGGTCGACGCGCGCGTGGCGGTGGCGCAGCGCTTCTCCATCGAGCCCATCGGCGTGCTGGAGGTCCCGTGACGGGGGGCGGGTCGACGCCCCGCCGCGATCGTTAGCGGCCCTTGCAGACGCGGGCGCGGCCGCCGGAGGAGCCCTCGAGGCTCTCCTCGTTGCACGCGTACGAAGCGCCGAGGCGGGCGCAGTCCGCGGCGACGGCGCAGGTGAGCATGCACACGCCGCCGCTGTTGGAGATGCAGCTCCAGCCCGTCGGGCACCCCGCGTTGCTCCGGCACGACGCGGTGCAGAGGCCCCCGGGGAAGTCGCCGCCGGTCTGGCAGAGGCCCGTGCTGCACTGGGCGCTCGCGGTGCAGCCGCTGCGGTAGCCCTCGTCGCTCGCCGCGCCGCAGGCCACGAGCAGCACCCCCGCCGCCGCGAGGCCGATCCACTTCGAACGAACCGTCATGATGATGTCCTCCGTCACGCGACGAGGATGCCCGCGGGATCACGCCAGCGGGGCAACGTGCGGTTACACGGTGTGGCGTGATCACGACGCGCCCGCAAGGACGACACCAGCGCGGGGGCAGGGCCACGCTCGCGCCTTGCGGAGCGTGAGGTTCCGCTGTTAGCGTCGCTCGCTGATGAGCCTCACTCCCGATGATCGCGCGTTCTTGAAGGCATTCTTCCGGAACCTCAAGGACACGCCTCTGAGCCCTGGGGATGATCGTTACGTCCCTCTGTACGCGCGACCCGACCTCGGGATGGACGACCCCGTGGCGCTGCTCGAGCGGAACATCCAGTTTGGAGGCATTCAGAGCACGCAGCTCTTCTCCGGCTTCCGTGGGACCGGCAAGAGCACCGAGCTTCGCCGACTGCAGCGGGATCTCCGTGCGGCTGGATACGTCGTCGTCCTGGTCGACATTGACCAGTACCTGAACACGTCCGCGCCGATCGACATCTCCGACTTCCTGATGTTTCTCGCTGGCTCGTTTGGTGACGGCCTCGTCGCGGACGGGACGCTTGACGCGTCTCAGGTCCACGGAGGGTTCTGGGAGAAGCTCGGGGCCCTCGTCGCGCGGCTCGACATCGAGGAGGCGACCTTCGCGGCGAAATTCCAGCCGCAGGTCGCGGCCTCGAGGGCGGGGGAGATCGGCGCGGAGGTGAAGGTCGGGCTCAAGGAGGACACCACGCTCCGCGCGAGGATGCAGCGCGCGTTCGCGGGGCACGTGGGCGCGCTGGTCAGGGACGTGCGGGAGTTCATCCAGCGTAGCGTCGAGCGCCTGCGCGAGGTGCGCGGAGCCGAGACCGAGGTCGTGCTGCTGGTCGACTCGATCGAGCACATTCGCGGCAACTCCATCAAGGCCCCCGAAGTCGCCGCCTCGCTCGAAAACCTCTTCGTCGACCACGCGGACAAGCTGAGGTTTCCCGACCTCCACGTGGTGTGCACCGTGCCTCCGTGGCTGAAGGTTCGGTGCCCGAAGCTCGGAGACCTCTACGACGGCTTCCCGATGTTGCCGGCGATCAGGGTGCACACCAAGACGGAGGGCGCGCCCTTCCAGCCCGGCCTCCAGGCGATCGAGGCGGTGGTCGCCCGGCGCGGGGACTGGTCTCGCCTGCTCGGGGCGCGAGCCCGTCTCGAGGCGATCATCACGAAGTCGGGCGGGCACCTCCGCGACGTCCTCTACATGCTTCGGGAAATCATCCTGCGCGTTGACTCGCTGCCCGCCGGCGAACACGCGGTCCACTCGGCGCTCGCGCAGGTGAAGAACGACATGCTCCCCATCGCCGACGAGCACGCCGAGTGGATGGCGCAGATCATCCGCACGCAGCGCGCGTCGCTCGCGCTCGCCTCGCAGCTGCCCGACCTGGCGCGCTTCCTCGACACCCATCAAGTGCTCGGGTATCGCAACGGCGACGAGTGGTACGACGTGCACCCCCTCATCGCAGACGAGGTGCTGTCGCAGGTGGCTGACATCCTCAAGCGGCGCGCTTCCTCCGGGTCGTGAGCGCGTCGCTCGACGAGGAGTGGGCGAGGCTCCAGCGGCACCTGAGCTTCTCCGACGGCTTCTGGCTCGGTTTCGTCTGCGCAGCGGATCCGAGCGCGGTGAACGAACTCCGGGAGCGCGCGGCGCTGGCCGCACCGACCGGACTGAAGACCCTCACCGTCGAGACACCGGCCTCGCTCCTCGATCTGCTCCAAGGGCTCGAGCGCGAGGCTGGCGGCGCGGACACGCTCCTCTGGGTCGACGCTGTTCACGTCGGTGCGGAATGGGAGGAGGCATGGCAGTCCTTCCTCCTCCGTGCGAACGAGCGTCGCGATCGATGGCGCCAGACGTTGGCGGGCGGGCTTGTGCTGGCGGGGCCTCGCGCCCTGCGCGAGTGGGCTCGTGAGGCCGCGCCCGACCTCTGGTCCATCCGCTCGCTGGTGCTCGAGCCCGAGGCCGCTCCGAGGGTCGATCCGAGGTTCCTCGACGTTCTCCGTGCGGTCTCGCCGCGCGAGGAGTCACGGCTCGTCGGTCGCGATCCAGCGGGTCTCCTCGCGGAGGCCGCGCGCCTGCCGGTGAACGACCCGCGGCGCCTGTCGCTCCTCACGCACGCGGCCGCTTCCCTGGCGAGGGCGGGGCGCCCCAACGAGGCCCTGCGCTGGATGGCAGAGGTCGACCGCGGTGGGGCGAAGCAGCCTGCGGCGAGGGTGCGCGCCGAGTCGTGGGCTTCGATCGCAGAGGCGGAGGCCGCACAGGACCCTATCGGCGCGGAGGCTCACATCACACGAGCGATCGACCTGTGGGGGGAAACGAATGAAGGGACGCCCTTGTGGTGGATGGGGCGTGCCTGTGACTACGCGCTGGCGGCCAACAACATGGCGCGGGCGCGGGCCTGGGCCGTCCGACGCGTCGCGACGGCGCGTCGAGTGGAGAAGGACGCGGCCGTGAAGGTCGAGGCGAGGCACCAGCTCGCCGCTGCGCTGGAGCAGTCGGGCAACCTCGAGCTCCGGGGCGGGGATGCGGAGGCCGCCTACGCGTCCCACCACGCCGCCCTGGAGCTGCGCACCTGGTTGGAGAAGAACGCGGCCGGTGAAGGGATGCGCCGCGACGTCGCCATGAGCCTCGAGAACATGGGGCGCGCGTCCTGGGCCAAGGGCGACCGCGCCGCCGCGGAGTCCTCGTGGCTCGGCGCCGTGACGCGCTATCAGGAGCTCGCAGCGGCGCCCGACGCGCCCCGAGAGGCCTTGGAGGACCTCGCCATCGGCCTCGAGCTCCTCGGCGACGCGCGCGAGGCGCGAGGCGCAACCGACCACGCCTGGATGTCGTTTCACGAGGCGCTCGGCCACCAGCTTCGGTTCGCCCGCGCGTCGGGGGACGTGCAGGCCGCGTGGGACAACGCTCGTCTGCTTCGGCAGAAGGTCGCGAAGTTCGCCCGTGCACGAGGCGATTTCGTGGGGGAGGCGTGGGTCGTCGAGGCCATGGCCGACGCGTACCGCGCGTCCATCGAGGCCTCCGAGGCGCCTGTGGCGCGGCGCAGGGCGCTGGCGAACGAGCTCACGGAGCTCGCCTACCTGCGCGACATTACCGGCGCTCCGCAGCAAGCGATCACGGCGCTCCGCGAGGCGGTTGAGCGGTGGCGCGAAGTCATCGCGGTGAGCGGCTTCGAGGACGACGCGGTCGCCGAGCTTGCCTACGACCTCGCTCGCCTCGCGGATGTGCAGGAGCGTTCGGGCGACAGCACGGGGGCGCTCACCAGCATCGAGGAGTCCCTCGCGCTCAGTCGCCAACGCGCGGAGCGGGAAGGGGCGTCCTTCGGCGCGCCATGGTGGTTCTTCGCGAAGACGGTCTGTCTGGCACGTATCGCCGCTGCTGCGGGGCGCCACGAGCTTGCGCGGGATGCCCTCGACGCCGCCCGGGCGCTGGTCGTCAGGCTTTCGGACGACGAGGCCCTGATGCCCGACTCGAAGCGACGCGTCGCGGGGCACATGGAGCGCTTCGCGTCGCTCGTCCTCGGGGGTGAATCGTCTGGCGTTCCTCCTGTGGAGGCCCGGTGCCCGCGTTGTGCGTTCGACACCGACCCACGCGACGGGTGGAGCTGCCGCTGCGGTCACACCTGGGAGGGCTGGCTCCGTGAGGGGCGCTGCCCGTCGTGCACGTTCTTCTGGGACATGGCGCAGTGCAGGTTTTGTGGGTGTTTCTCCCCTCGCGCTGGCTGGCAGGGCCCCTCCTGAAAGGGCATCGCGGATCGTCGTTGGTGAGACCTCCTGCTCGGGGGAGCGACGTCAACCGTCGAGGTCGACGAGCGACGAGCCCGACGCGGGGGGGGCGATGTCCGTGGTCGCGTGGGCGCGCCATCCGCCGTCGAGGCTGAGCGTGGCCCACACCTCGACGCAGAGCGCCTTCCACGCGACGTCGAACCACAGGGGGTCGCGCGGGTCGTCGAGCCAGCGGGTGAGGCCGGCGGTGTTCCAGAGGCCGCGGTCGCGGGCCGCGCGGGAGGTGAGGGTGTCGCGGACCCAGTCGCGGTGGGGCCCCTGCATCCAGCGGACGGCGGGCGTGTCGAAGCCCACCTTGCGGCTGTTGAGCACATCCGCGGGGATGACGTCGGAGAC
>CAZHGG010000585.1:0-4657 GCA_964531755.1 uncultured Polyangiaceae bacterium | reverse complement strand
CGCGCCGGCGTCGGACGCGGCGGCGCCGGTGGACGCGGCGGTGCCGGTGGACGCGGCGGCGCCGGTGGACGCGGCGGTGCCGGTGGACGCGGCGCCCCCCGACGCCGGCTGAGCGGCTCGATCAGGTGCTCTTGAAGTCGACTGTGCGCCCTTGGCCGTCGAGCGCGCCTGCAGCCTGAGCTCGAGTCGTGACGACCCCGCGCCCGCGAGCACGGTAGACGCGTATTCCGCTTGGTCTACCCCACCCCTGAGCGTCGCAATACTGTGTCGGCCATGCAGAAGGCCATCCTTGTCGGCGCGGTCGCGGTCCTTCATGCCTGCCAACGCGTGCCCGCGCCAAGGAGAGATGTGCCCCCGGTTCGGCCGGACACCGTCCTCGTCGACCCGAGGGCGAAGGGAAACACCGCCGACGCGAGCGTCGCGGGGCTGCCGGAGGCGGACGGCGACGGGTCGGTCAAGCTCATCGAGCCTGGGGCCGAGCCCCGGGTCGTCCGGCGCTACGCGTTCGTCGCGGGGAAGGGCGCGACGCGAGTGGGCCAAGTGCGCGAGACCGTGACGATAGAGGCTACAGGCCCCGCGCCCCAGGAACAGACCCGGCCGGCTCTCGACGTCACGATGCGGCTCTCCACCGAGGGCGACCGTGGGAGTGGCGTCTTTCCGTTCCGCGCTACGGTCGAGAAGGTCGAGCTCGCCGCGGGACACGGGCTCGACCCCCGGTCCGCGACGGAGGCCCGGACTTGGCTGAGGCCCTTCGTCGGGACGACCGCCAAGTTCGAAGTGACGGCTCGCGGTCAGGTCGGGGAGCTCACCTTCGTGGGCGATGGGCCGTCGGAGAAGCCTGGCACCGCGGAGGTCGTCGATTCGCTCCAGCAAGCGCTGTCCTTCGTGGCCGTTCCCTTGCCCGAGGGGCCCATCGGCGTGGGGGCCAAGTGGGAGACGTCGAGCACCAGCGTCGCTTTGGGCGTGAAGGTCTCGACCGTGACCCGGTTCCTTCTCCAGGAGTGGACGGGCGACGGCGGCAAGGTCACGGCGGAGATCGTCCGCACGGCTCCTCGGTCGCCGCTGCGGGACCCCCGCATGCCGGGCGCCCAGCTGAGGCTCACCGGAGAGGGCCGCTACACGTTCCTCGTGAAGCTCGACCGGCCGACCCAAGCGATGTCGGGGGAGAGCCGCACGGTCGCCACGGTCGACGTGCCGCAGAGCGACGAACGCCCAGCTCAGACGATCGGCCAGACCATCAAGACGAGGCACAGCCTGGAGACGCCCGCGGGCCGGTAGTCGGATCGACGTGTCGCGTGCGAGGCCTCCGCGCGCTCCTCGTTGCACGCGCCCGAGATACGGAATTCGAACCAGACCCGCCATGTCGAGTGTCCTCTCGGGCGACGACAAGGTTCGGGCAACGTCCACGTCGACGATGAGCGTCCAGCGCATCTCGGTCGCGTGGCCCGGAGATGGGCACGAATGAGAACGCGAAAGCGCGCCGTCTCGCCGCAGTGCATACTGCGCCGCCATGTTGATCCCCGTTGGCCTCATCCTTCGCCTCCTTCGGGGCCTCGCCAACATCTTCTACGACCTGCTGCACAACCCCTCGAAATCCAGCGCGGGGTACCTGCCCTCGTCCGAGTCGACCGCGCAGATCCTTCAGCGAGAGTACTGGACGGAGCTCGAGGCGGCGTGCACCGGGGACGACCAGTGCGTGCTCGTCCTCGGTCACAACGACTGGGACGCGTGCGAGGTCGACGGGGTGCCGGTGCCCGTGCGCGGCGTCCAGCCACCGAGCCCCGCGCCTGCCGAGGCCGGGTACCGCGAGCGGCCCGAGCTGCTCGGCGCCGGCCCCCACGGGCTGCGCGCCGTGTGCCCCGGTCGACACGTCGTGACGACGCGCGTCGGCGATCGGACGGCGAGGCTCGAGGTGTGCCTCTTCCCGCGCGAGGCGCGGTACTTCCGGCTCGACCGCGCGTCGGCGACGTTCGTGCCATACGAGGCGAGCGAGGTCCCGCCCATCGCCGCGGCGCTCGCGATTGGCCTCCCAGTCAGCGCCGCGCGGCGCTGGTCGGACCTCGTGCACTACGGCGAGCGGGTGGCCATGAAGCGCCGCGAGAGCCCGCTGGCCTCTCCGCGCGAGGCGATGGCGGCGTGCCTGGAGGAGCTCAAGGCGACCGTGGCCGCGCTCCTCGCCGCGTCGGAGGACGCGCCGCTCCCCACCGACGCCCTCGCGCGCCTCGCGCCGCCGCTCACCGGGCTCCCGCTCCGCTCGTTCGAGCCGCTCACGTCCTTTCTGGGCTTTCGGGCCTTCGAGCTCCGCTCGTCCGGATCCCCTCGAAGAGGTCTGCGCGTGCTCGAGGCCGGCCTCGTCGTGTTGCCCGACGACCCCACGCTGCTCGCGTCGCGTGGCGAGCTCGAGCTCGCCGCGGGCGACGCCGCCGCCGCGAAGGTCCACTTGGAGCGCGCCCTCAGCCGCGGGGCCGGTCTCGACCCGCGCGTGGAGGCGCGGGCCAAGCAGCTCATGGAGGAGTGGGCCTGACCTCTGTCCCACGTGGACTTGTTCGCGCGGTGCGCTCGAGACGCGTCGCGCGCGGTCTCCTGTGTGGAGCCCGCGCGCGAGCGTCGGTCCGAGGTCAGTTCGAGGCCAGCTCGTGGAACACGAGGCCGCCGCCGCCGCGCTCGACCCGCACGACGCTGCCGGGCGCGTACCGCCCGCCGAGCACGTGCTTCGCCAGCTCGTCCTCGAGGTGCTTGCGCACCGCGCGCTTGAGCGGCCGCGCGCCGTACTTCGGGTCCCACCCGACCTCCGCGAGGAAGGTCTTCGCGTCGTCGGTGAGGTCGACCACCAGCGAGCGGGCGGCGAGGCGGTTCGTGAACCGCGCGAGCTGCAGGTCGACGATCTGCCGCACCTCGGCGCGGTCGAGCCGCTGGAAGACGACGATCTCGTCGAGGCGGTTCAGGAACTCGGGCCGGAACGCCTGCCGCACGTCCGAGAGGACTGACTCCTCGAACACCGCGCGGCGCTCGTCTTCGGTGAGGGCCGGATCCTCCGCGAGCGCCTCGGCGTGGTGCGAGCCGATGTTGCTCGTGAGGATGATGACGGTGTTCTTGAAGTCGACCGTGCGGCCCTGTCCGTCGGTCAGGCGCCCGTCGTCGAGCACCTGGAGGAGCGTGTTCCACACGTCGGGGTGAGCCTTCTCGACCTCGTCGAAGAGGATGACCGAGTAGGGCCGCCGGCGCACCGGCTCGGTGAGCTGGCCGCCCTCGTCGTAGCCGACGTAGCCCGGCGGCGCCCCGATGAGGCGGCTCACCGTGTGCTTGTCGTGGTACTCGCTCATGTCGAGCCGGAGGAGCGCGCGCTCGTCGTCGAACAGGAACTCCGCGAGGGCCCGCGCGAGCTCGGTCTTGCCTACGCCGGTGGTGCCGAGGAAGAGGAAGCTGCCGACCGGCCGCTTCTCGTCGCCGAGCCCGGCCCGGGAGCGTCGCACCGCGTTCGAGACCGCCTCGATGGCGGCGCGCTGGCCGACCACGCGCGAGGAGAGGGCCTCCTCCATGCGGAGGAGCTTCTCCATCTCGCCCTCGAGCATCTTCGCGACGGGGATGCCCGTCCACTTGGCGACGATCTGGGCGATGTCGTGCTCGGTGACCTCCTCGGTGAGGTAGGCCTGTTTCTCCTGAACTTTCGCGAGCTTGGCGCGCAGCGTCTCGATGGCGCGCTCCGCCTCCGGGAGCTTTCCGTAGCGGAGCTCGGCGGCCCGCCCGAGGTCGCCCTTGCGCTGCGCGGCCTCGGCCTCGTTGCGCAGCTCCTCGAGCTTGGGCTTCGCCTCGCGGATCTGGTCGATGATCTCCTTCTCGCGGAGCCACTGGGCCTTCATGCCCGAGCTCTCCTCCTCGAGGTCGGCGAGCTCACCGGCCAGCGCCTCGAGGCGCGCCTTCGAGGCCGCGTCGCGCTCCTTCGTCAGCGCCTGCTGCTCGATGCGGAGCTGGGTGAGCTTGCGCTCCACGCGGTCGATGTCGGCCGGCATGCTGTCGACCTCGATCTTGATCTTCGCGGCCGCCTCGTCGACGAGATCGATCGCCTTGTCCGGCAGGAACCGCTCGGTGAGGTACCGATCGGAGAGCGTGGCCGCAGCGACCAGCGCGGCGTCCTGGATGCGGATACCGTGGTGCACCTCGTAGCGCTCCTTCAGGCCGCGGAGGATGGCGACGGTGTCCTCCACGCTCGGCTGCGCGACCACCACCGGCTGGAAGCGGCGCTCGAGCGCGGCGTCCTTCTCGATGTGCTTGCGGTACTCGTCGAGCGTGGTGGCGCCGATGCAGCGCAGCTCACCCCGCGCGAGGGCGGGCTTCAGCAGGTTCGCGGCGTCCATCGAGCCCTCGGAGGCGCCGGCCCCGACGATGGTGTGGAGCTCGTCGATGAAGAGGACGATCTTGCCTTGGTTCGCCTCGACCTCTTTCAGCACGGCCTTCAGGCGATCCTCGAACTCGCCGCGGTACTTGGCCCCGGCGATGAGCGCGCCCATGTCGAGCGCGACGAGGCGCTTGTCCCGCAGGGACTCGGGCACGTCGCCCCGCACGATGCGGTGGGCGATGCCCTCGACGATGGCCGTCTTGCCTACGCCGGGCTCGCCGATGAGCACGGGGTTGTTCTTCCCGCGGCGAGAGAGCACCT
>CAZHGG010000584.1:0-4660 GCA_964531755.1 uncultured Polyangiaceae bacterium | reverse complement strand
CGGTGACGGCGGCTCGGCCGACGCGGGCCCGGGCTGACGCCCGGCGACGCGGTGTTTGCAAACGCGCGCCGACGCGAGTAAATCCGGCCCATGCGCGCGTCGAGCCTCCTCGCCCTGGGCCTTGGAATCGTGGGTCTCTCCTCTCTGCTCGCCTGCGAGGACAGCAACAAGCGGAAGGACCCGCCGCCCCCGCCGCCACACTCGGCGTACCTGGAGGCGCCCGCGTCCGGAGGCGTCGCGGTCGATCCGGCGCAGCTCGCGGCGTTCGCCGGCCTCCCCGCGCGCTTCGAGAGCCCGAAGAACGCCCTCACGGACGAGAAGATCGCCCTCGGCAAGATGCTCTACTTCGAGGCGCGCCTCTCGAAGAACCAGCAGATCTCCTGCAACTCGTGCCACGATCTGGCCAAATACGGCGTCGACGGCGAGAAGACCTCGCCCGGTCACAAGGGGCAGCGCGGCAACCGCAACTCGCCGAGCACCCTGAACGCCGCCGCGCACGTCGCGCAGTTCTGGGACGGCCGCGCCGCCGACGTCGAGGCGCAGGCCACGAAGCCCATCACCAACCCGGTCGAGATGGCGCTGGCGAACGATCAGGCGATCGTGACCGTCCTCGAGTCGATGCCCGAGTACGCGGAGGCCTTCAAGAAGGCCTTCCCGGGCGACACCCCCGCCCTGACGGTCGCGAACGTGGGGAAGGCCATCGGCGCGTTCGAGCGCACGCTGGCGACGTCGTCGCGCTTCGACGCGTTCGCCAAGGGCGACGCGAAGGCGCTCTCCGACGCGGAGAAGG
Organism: uncultured Polyangiaceae bacterium; assembly: GCA_964531755.1. Lineage (GTDB taxonomy): Bacteria > Myxococcota_A > Polyangia > Polyangiales > Polyangiaceae > JAAFHV01. The sequence goes on along the minus strand of CAZHGG010000584.1, from coordinate 3,870 downwards.
CGGGCTTCCAGAAGTTCCTCTCGGTGGGGTGCAACACCTGCCACTCGAGCGCCACGTTCGGCGGCACCGAGTACAAGAAGCTCGGGCAGGCGAAGCCCTACCCTCCGCTCGCCGACGCGAAGGACGTCGGGCGGGAGGCGGTCACCAAGCAGGCCGCAGATCGCTACTTCTTCAAGGTGGCGAGCCTCCGCAACGTCGAGAAGACCGGGCCCTACCTGCACGACGGCTCCGTGGCGACGCTCGAGCAGGCCGTCAAGCTGATGGCCACCTACCAGCTCGGCAAGGACCTGAGCGACGCCGACGTCGCGTCCATCGTCACGTTCCTGAAGACGCTCACCGCGGAGCCGCTCAAGGTCGACCCGCCGAAGCTGCCCGCGAGCACCGCCAAGACCCCGAAGCCCGCCGCGGGCTGAGGCCTCCGCGCGGTCGTGATTTACCTGTCGGCGGAGCTCGCGGTGCACCGGAGCCCGGAGCTCGTGTGGGGTGTCCTCGCCGACAGCTCCGCGTACGCGACGTGGGTGATGGGCCTCGTGGACGTGGAGCACGACGGCGGTCCCCCGTTCGGCCTGGGCTCGCAGTTCTCGGTCACATGGAAGCTCGGCCCGCGGCGCGTGCACGCCACGACCGAGATCACCGAGTTCACGGCCACGCGCTCGCTCTCGACCGAGACGCGCGTCGGCGCCGACCTCGTGCTCCTCGACCGCCTCGTGCTCGAGCGCGGCGCGCAGCCCGGGGTCACGCGCCTCGTCGCGACGAGCGAGCTCGTGGAGCGCGCCGGCGTCCTTCGGCTGCTCTCCCGCTCCACGGGGCTCCTCGGCTCGCCGCACGAGCGGCGCCCGGAGCAGGCCATCTACGACCGCTGCTTCCGCGAGCTCAGCCTCCTCATCGAGGCGCGGACGGCCGCCCCCTACCGCTGAGCCCGCACAACGCCCACGCCGGCGCGACGCCGGCGCGACGCGTGGTCGGGGCCGAGCGGTGGTACTGTGGCGCGCATGCTCGGGTCTCTGCGTGCGTTCGTGTCCCCTCGCTCGCTCCTTGGCGCCACCGCGCGCGTCGGCGTCGTCGCGCTCGCGGGCGCCCTCGCGGCCTGCAAGTCGCCTCCCCCGCCCTCCCCGGCGCCGACCGCTGGCTCGAGCGCGCCGAGCGCGGCGCCGGCGCCCACCGGAGCCGCCGCCCCGACCGGGGACTCGCCCTGCGTCGAGCTGCCCTGCGAGACCTTCGCCCGCCCCGAGGAGGCGGTCGCCGCGCTGCTCGCGAAGGGCCCGAGGGTGATGGCGTTCGGCGAGGCGCACGCCCAGAAGGACGGGCCCGGCGGCCCCTCGACCACGAAGCGGTTCACCGACTCCCTGCTCCCGCTCTTCAAGGGGAAGGCGACGGACCTCGTGCTCGAGCTCTGGGTGGCCAACGGGAGCTGCGGCAAGAAGACCGAGCAGAAGGTGGCGCAGCAGCAGAAGGCCGTGGCGGCGCCGCAGGCCGCCGGCAACCAGAACGAGTTCGTCACGCTCGGCGCCGCGGCGAAGGCGGCCGGCATCCGCCCGCACGTCCTCACGCCGCCGTGCGAGGACTACCTGCGCATCCTCGACGCGGGCGGCGGCGACGTCGATCAAATGCTGTCGATGATCGCGCGCCTCACGGCGAGCGACATTGGCAAGTTCCTCGACCAGACGGCCGGGAAGGACTCCCTGCTCATCGCCTACGGCGGCGCGCTCCACAACGACGTCGTGCCGAAGAAGGGGCACGAGTCGTGGAGCTTCGGCGCGGAGCTCACGCAGAAGCTCGGCGCCAAGTACATGGCGGTCGACCTCGTGGTGCCAGAGACGATCCGCGACACCGACGCGTGGAGATCGCTCCCGTGGCACGGAAAGTTCCTGCGCGAGCGGCAGGGCGACCGCGCCGTCCTGATGACCGTGGGGCCGAGCTCGTACGTGATCTTCTTCCCGCCGCGCGGCGCCGAGGACGCGGGGCGCGACTGAGCCTTCGCGCGACGGCGGCGGTCAGAGGCCCTTGAAGAACTCCCACTGCACCTTCGCCGCCTGGGGCCATATCTGGTGCCCCATGCCGGGAATGGGGCAATACGTCGTGGGCTTTCCGGGCTTGCAGCCCGCGTAGGCCTCGCATGGCGCCGCGGACACCGCGCGCGTCCCCGCGCAGCCGTTGACGTAAGCCCAATACGCGGCGCTGAACTCCCCGCCGCTCGGCTCCACCGTGCCGTCCGCCAGGCCGTGGATGGCGAGGTACGGGACCGGGGCCTGGTTCGGGCAGTGGGTGAAGCCGTTCGGCCACTTGTCGTTCGGCGACTCGGGCTCGTAGGGCGCGCCCCCGGAGCTCGACGCGGCGCCGCGCAACAGCCCGCTCCGGCGGCACGCGAGCTGGTTGACGAAGAACCCGCCGTTGCTCCACCCGGAGGCGAACACCCGCGCCCGGTCGACCGAGTAGCGCCCCGCGAGCTGGGCGAGCATGGCCTCGACGAACGCGATGTCCTTGTTGCGGTCGGCGGGCGTGTAGAGGTCCCACGTGGCGCCCTCGCCGCTCGGATACACCAGGATGGCCGCGTCGCCGCTCGCCTCTTGGAACTTGAAATAGCCATAGAGGGAGAAGCCGTCCTCGCCGTCGCCGTGAAAGACGAACACGAGCGGATAGGCCGTCTTCGCGTCGTAGCCCCTCGGGAGGCGGAGCCCGTAGCTCCGCGCGCGTCCGGCGGCCGTCACCTGCTCGCGGCTCAGGAGATCCGGCGGCGGCGGGGCCTCCGCCTCGCGCACGCCCGCGTCCTCGGGGGACACCGTCGTGGGCGCGACCGAGGCCGAGGGCGGCGTAGGCGTCGAGGGCTCGGCGTCGATCACGGGCGACGCGGGGGGCGGAGCGGGCTTCGAGCACGCGAGCGCGGCGAGCCCCACCAGCGCGAGCCACGCCGTCGGCCGGGCGGCGCTCACGGGCAGGCCTCCGCGGCGCCGGCCGCGCGGTAGGGGTCGGCGGGGGTCGTGTACGGGGGCGTCCCCTGGCCGACGACGGTGAGCGGGTAGCCCCGACCGACGCCGCAGCGCCGGTTGAAGTCGTAGCTGTCGGTGGGCGCGTCGAGGCGCAGCACGGACATGTCGCGGTACACGAGCGGCTGCCCGGCCAGCACCCGATCGGGCATTCCCCCTCGCACGATGAACGCCGAGCCCGTGGTGCCCTGGCGCAGGGCGCGGCCCACGCCGCGCTTGTCGATGAAGAGCGCCGTACCCTCGTCCACGGCGACGCCGTAGGCGACCACGGGGGTGCCCGTGAGGACGCCGTCGGCGACCTGGCGCGCCATGAAGCCCGCCAGGCGTCCCATGCGATCGCGCTCGGTGAAATGGCTGTCGGTGATGGCCCGCGCGAGCGGCGGGAAGACCAACATGTTCTGTGTAAAGTGCACGAGAGGATCGTACGGGTTCGTGAGCAGGGTCTTCGAGGTGATCGACTCGGCGCCGGCGAGGGTCGCGTCGTTCACGCTCGGGCCGAGGATGGCCGCGCCGGCGCTCGTCCCGCCCACGACCCCGCCGCGGTCGTACACGCCCTGCACCGCCTTCATCAGCGCCGTGCCCTTCCACGCGACGTAGTCGGCCTGATCGCCGCCCGCGAAGAACACGAGCTCCGCCTTGTCGACCGCCGCGGCGGCGAACGCGAGATCGCCCGGCGTGGCGCGGGCCGGCACGACGAGCGTCTGCACCGAGCTCCACGCGGCCAGCCCGTCGAGGTACGCGTCGTAGCCGTCGGCGCCGGTGGCGCGCAGGACCACGACGTCGCCTCCGCGCGCAGCGCCGCCCACCACGAGGTCGTGGGCCGCGACGAACGCCGCGTCGACGTCGGCGCCGCCTCCGCCCACGAGCAGCCCGGGGCCCTGCGGCG
>CAZHGG010000583.1:0-4675 GCA_964531755.1 uncultured Polyangiaceae bacterium | reverse complement strand
GGCCCGCCGCGCGAGCGCGCCTCGCCCGGGGAGGCGGGACGCGGACGGGGGCCGCGGGGCGCGAGCGGACGGGGGAGGCGGGGCGACGGCGGGCATGGCGGCTCCTGCGGCAGAGTATCGTTGATCCTTCGCGGCGCCGCGGCCCTTCAGCACGCCTCCAGGCGACTGAAGCGGACGACCCCGGCCTTGGAGACGGTCACGAACCGCCGCTGGCAGCTGCCGTCCGGCGCGGGCGCGCTCGCCACGAGCTCGAACCCGTCGGCCAGCGCCGAGTAGGCGGCGGGCGCGTCGCCGCTGCAGACGAAGGACTCGCCCCCGAGTCGGGCGAGGAACATCGCCTCCTGCGGGGTGTCGATGGCGCCGAGCAGGGCGCGCGCGGCCTCGGCCGTGGAGACCGCGCCCACCTCGTCGCCACGCGTGTACACGAGGTAGCTCAAGGAGCAGGCCCCGATGTCGCGCGCGTTGGGCGCCCTGACTTTCGGCACGACCGCGAAGCCGTCGCACTGGCTCGCCATGAGGCGGAGGTCAGCGACCCGCTTCTCGCAGAGGGCGCGGTCCGCGGCGCGCGCGCACGGGACGCCCCGCACGTCGTCGGTGAAGCGGGCCGACCACAAGGCCACCGGCGCCGGCCCGCTCGGCACGCTGGGCGTCGCCGGGTCCTGCGCCGGGGCGCCCGTGCCGGCCGCGGCGAGCGTCGTGGACTCGACCCGGAAGCCGATGAAATCGACCTCGGCCTCGGGGCGGAGGCCCTCGGCGAGGCGGAGCGCGCTCCCCTCGCAGGCGGCCGTGAAGCCGTCCGGGACGGTGGTCGCGAGTGAGCACGCGACGGAGGTGGCGACGAGGAGGCTGGCGGCGAGGGCGGGAAGGAGGCGCATGCCGCCCGCCATGCACCCCGAGTGCCAAGCCGAAACGAACGAAAACTAGCGCAGAATTGGGCGTGTGTGCCATCCGCCGCGTCGCGTGGCACACGGGGTCCTTCGGGCGGCTAGGGGTTCGGATCGGGCTCGCGCGCGAACCACGCCGAGGCGTGGCTGTCGATGATGCCCGCGCCCATCGCGCTCCACGTCACCGACTTCCACGACTCGCGGTTCAAGATCACGTCGTTGTGGAGGGGGCTCGACTTCCACAGGTCGAGGGCGCGCTTCGCGTCGAGCGCGTACCCGGTCGACTCACCGGGCTGGCCGACGGTGATCTCGAAGCCCGTCCCGCCGAACGGGGTGAGCTCGGCGGGCTTGCTCCACATGCACTTGGCCTGCGCGTGATCGGGGGTGTAGCAGCACGCGGTCCACGCGCCGCGCTCGGTCCAGCTGTGGCCATTGCAGCCGGGGCGCTTCGGCGACGAGGCGAGATCGCGCACGTGTGTCTCGGCGACGTGGGTGAGCGCGCGGGTGATCGGCACCGGCGGGAGGCCGTTCTGCTGGCGGTAGGCGTTGATGGCGTTCGCGAGCTCGAGGGCGCGCGGCGGGATCGGCGGCAGCGACGAGGAGGAGGGCGCGGGCGCGGGCGACGACCCGGAGCCCTGCGGGCTGGGCCATGTCCACCCCGGTGGCAGCTGCAGCCACCCCGACGGGAGCGGCGGCACCTGGCCGAGCAGCGTCGTCCACGGATCGGCCGGCGGCTGCGTCGGCGCGGGCCCGGAAGGCGCGGGCTGCGGGGCCTGCGGCTGGGTCGCCGGTGGGTACGGCTGCGGGGCCTGCGGCTGGGTCGCCGGTGGGTACGGCTGCGGCGCCTGGGGATACGGCGCGGGCTGCGGCGCGTAGGGCTGCGGCTGCGGTGCCGGGTACCCGTACGCGGGGGGGCGCGTCGGAGGATCTTGGCGGCGGATGCAGGCGGCGACCACGAGGAGGGCGACGCTCGCCGCCGCGCGGGCGAGGTTCATCCGGCCACGCTACCGCGTTCCCAGGCGCGCGTCAGCGCGCGCGGGGACGGGCGCGGCGCTAGTGCATGCAGAATGCACGCATAGCGCAAGACTTGCGCGCGATCTTCGTGCGGCGTCGCCCCCAAGGCACCCTCGACGCGCGCGCGCGGGGCTGCTTGAATCGGCGCATGCGGACGGGTTGGATCGTGGGGGCGTTGGTCGCGGTCGGCGCGGGGGTCGGCGTGTTGGCGGCGTGTGTGGGGGACGATCCCGCCACCCCCGTCGTTGAGGCCGGGGCGCCCGACGCCCCGGTCGTGGTCCCGCCGGAGGCCGCGCCGGGCGTGGACGCCAGCGCGCCCGACGGTGACGCCGGGGAGGATCCGCGGAGCTGCGGCGCGCCCGGCCACGACTGCCAGGGTGGCGCGTGCGTGGGGGGCAAGTGCCAGCCGGTCGTGCTCGCCACGACGCAGAACCGCCCGATCCAGATCGCGGTCGACGGCGACCACCTCTACTGGGTCAACGCCGGGAGCCTCGACGGCGCGGGCACCGCGTGTGATCCGGTGCGGTCCGACGGGAGCGTCGTGCGGTCGAGCCTCGACGGCACGGGGCTCACGCGCGTCGCGGACGGCCTCCCGTGCCCGGGCGCCCTCGCCGTGGGGCCCGACGGGGTCTATTTCTCTACCGCGGCGGGCCCCGGCCAGGGCGCGATCTGGCGCGTGCCAAAGAGCGGTCCGCCGGTCGCGCCGGTCGCGGTCTACACGGGCCTCGGCCTCGTCTACTCGCTGCTCTTCGACGGGCCGACGCTCTACTGGAGCGAGGACGCCCAGAGCGGCCGCGTCATGCGCGGCCTCGCCGACGGCGGAGCGCCGAGCGTCTTCGCCTACGAGCAGGTCAACATGCCCCGCGCGCTCCGCGCCGAGGGCGCGAGCCTGTACTGGATCACGGGCTACAACAACGTGGGCGGCAACGCGCTCGGGCAGCTGCGCGGCGCGCCCAAAGCCTCCCCCGGTGGGGGCTTCGACGGCGGCGCCACGAGCCTGGTGGCGCCGCTCCGGCTCCTCACCGCCATGACCACCGACGCGACGCGGGCGTTCTACGCCTTCGGCGGCGAGGGCCAGCCCGGCAAGATCGACACCTACACGTTCGGGAGCGGCGCGCGCGCAACCCTGCTCGAGGGCACCAACGCCGAGCTCATCCGCGGGCTCGCCGTCGACGGGACGCACGTGTTCGTGGCCGGGCGCTACCAGTCGATCACGCGGGTGGAGCTCGCCACGGGCAAGGCCGAGCGGTTCGTGACCGTCCAGGAGTTCTGCACGGGGATCGCGGTGGACGCGACCTCGGTCTACGTCACCTCCACCGAGGCAGGCAAGGTGCGGCGCGTGCGCAAGCCCGCCCCGTGAGCGGCTAGAGCCCGAGCTGGAAGAAGAGCGTCGGCTGCACGAGGGAGGGCTCGGTCGCGGTCGCCGGGTACACATCGAACGTGGCGAGGAAGCCGAGCGACGCGAGGTGCGCGTCGAGCGCGAAGCGCGCGCCCGCGCGGGCGCTCGGGGCGAGGCGGATCGGGACACCGAGCCCCGCGCCCAGCGACGGCACGATGGTGACCATCGGCAGCGCCGCGTGCGCCGCGACCACGGCGTAGTGCGCGGACCTCGCGTCGGTCTCGTAGACGAGCGAGCCGAACAGCCACGACCGCGCCGCGAGCTCTCCGCCGGCGCGGAGGCGCAGGCCGGAGGCGGCGCCGGTGCTGCCTCCGATGCCGACCAGCAGCCCGCCGAGGGTCACGGGCGGCGCGGGGGACTCGAGCTCGACCGCGAGCTCGGCCGGGGCGGTCGCCGAGGTGAGGGTGGCTTCGTAGCGGGCCTCGCCCGACGCGGCGCCCGAGGCGGCGCCCGGGGCGATGAGCGGGCTCGACACGACGTACCTCGCGGGCACGGCGAGCGCGATCCGCACGGGGGCGGCGGGGCTCGCGTGGCCCCACGCGCGCAACAAGCCGAGCCCGAAGCGGAGCGAGAAGGTCTTCACGGGCTGGTGGTTCGCGAGCAGGACGTGCCGCGCCGTGTTCGCGGGGAGGGCGAACATCGGCAGGTAGCGCGCGTTCGAGACGTCGAACGCGCCACGCACGACCAGCGTGCGGGTGGCGCCCGCGGGCACGGACAGCGTGACCAACGCGCCGCCACGCTCGCGGCGATCGGGCTGCGCGCGCGGGAGCGCCTGCCCGTCGAGGGTAGCGTCGGCGGGGACCTCGGGGCCGAGCCGGATCGCCTGGCGCACCTCCGCGTCGGTGGGGTTGTGGAGCCGCGTGGTGGTGACGAACGCGCACTGCAGGTAGTTGCCGGGCTCCTGGCAGGAGACCTCGAGCGCCGCCTCGACGAGCTCGAGGGGCGTGGCGCCCTCGCTCGACGGGCCTGCGACGAGCCCCGGGCGAGGGGGGGCGGGCACCGCGCGCGCGTCGGGCGCGCAGAGCACCGAGCACACCACCGAGGCGAGCGCGGCGAGCGAGGCGGACGGGCGCGTCGGGGTCAGGGGCGGGGATCGACCCACGCCTCCCACGCTATACGCGACGGCCCGCGCCTCGCAACCGGCCCGGAGGCGGCCATCGTGTGTAAAGTACACACGAGGACCGAGCGTCGCCGGTCACACTCGGGCGGCGTCGCGCGACGGGGAGGCATGCGCCACTCCTCCCGCTCCGCCGCTCACGTGCTCCGCACCCTCTCCGCGCTCGGTCTCGCCTCGCTTCTGGTCGCCGCGGGGTGCTCGCCCGCGCGGCGCAGCGCGACGGCCGCGCCCCCGCCCTCCTCCGCCTCCCCCGCGCCCTCC
>CAZHGG010000582.1:0-4718 GCA_964531755.1 uncultured Polyangiaceae bacterium | reverse complement strand
CAGCTCGCCGAGCTTCGCGAGGAGGGCGTCGAGCCTCGCGACGGTCGCCTCGCCGCCGCCCGGCATGCGCCCGCCGATGCTCGGCAGGGCCGCCTCCGCCAGCGCGAGCGCGAGGCGCCGCTCGGCCCGCGAGAGCACCTCGGCGTGGGAGGAGCCAGAGGCGCGGGGAGCGCCGACGGCGGAGACCGGGCCCGCGAGCGTGTCGCTCGTCATCGCCATGGGGGAGACCTTCTCGCTGGGGGTTGATTCGTTTCGTGCATTCTGTAAAATCAGAACGAAGATGCAAGCCCAAACTTCCCTCCCGCCATGGAACGGCGTCCGCCACGCAGGCCGCGCCGCCTCGCGCGCGCAGCGCCCCCACGTCGAGAGCTACTTCTTCAAGCTGAACGACCCGGAGGGTCGGCGGGCGCTCTGGCTCAAGGCCACGCTGCTTGAGCGTGTGGGCCGCGGGCGCCTCCCCGTGGCGGAGGCGTGGGCGATCGCCTTCGACCGCGAGCGCGGGCACGTGGCGGCGAAGGAGACCGTGCCCATGGCCAAGGCGAGCTTCTCTCGCGACGCGCTGGCCATCCGCGTGGCCGACCTCGTCGTCGAGGAGGGGCGTCTGCGGGGCTCGGTGCGCGGCTCCGCGCTCACCGGGTCGCGCGCGGCCATCGCGTTCGATCTGCGCTTCGACGCGGGCGCCCCCGCCCTCGTGCCCTTCCCGAGCCCGCGCATGTACACCGGCCCGCTGCCGAGCTCGAAGCTCGTGTCGCCGCACCCCGACTCGCGGTTCTCCGGCAGCTACTCGGTGGACGGGGTCGAGGTCACGGTCGACGGGTGGCGCGGCATGCAGGGCCACAACTGGGGCACGAAGCACGCCGAGCTCTACGCGTGGTGCCACGCCAACCAGTGGGAGAACGACGAGGACCTCGTGCTCGAGGGCGTGACCGGGCGGGTCAAGGTGGGCCCGCTGCTCGCCCCGCCCCTCACCGTGGTGTGCGTCCGCCACCGCGGCGTGCGCTACGACCTGAACGGCCCGCTCACGCTCCTGCGCGCGCGCGGCGCGATCGGCGAGCGCCGGTGGGTGTTCGAGGCCCACGACGAGCTCGCCCAGGTCTCCGGCGAGGTGTGGGCCGACACGGCCGACTTCGTCGGGCTGGCCTACGAGAACCCCGTGGGCGACACCACGTACTGCCTGAACTCGAAGATCGCGCGCGCGCGGGTGCGCCTCGCCGTGCGGGGTCGGCCGCCGCTCGACGTCATCAGCCGCGCAGCGGCCCTGGAGATCGGCACGAAGGACCCGCGCCACGGAATAACGATGCTCGCGTGAGGCTTTCGGGGGCGGGCGCCCGGCGCGGGGCGGTGTAGTCTGCACGGGTGGGCCTCGGCGCGCGCTCGGCGCCCCCACGCCAAGGACGCGACGAAGGCCCGCCGATGAACATGTTTGCGAGCCCCGGAGGGGCGAACGAAGATCGCCCCCGAGCACGAGCCGAAGGCGAGGTGTGCGCGGTCCGCCCCCGACCGGAGGGCCCGCGCCACGCGACCGGGGGGAGCACGGCGTGAGGTGCCCCTACTGCGCCGAAGAGATCCAAGACGCGGCCATCCTCTGCCGCTTCTGCGGCGCCGTGAAGGAGCCCGCGGGCGACGGCGCGGCCTGGCGCTCGCCGCACGCGCGGCGACCCGACGCTCCGGCGCCGAAGCCCACCACCGCGACGATGGCGAACTTCACGATGAAGTCGTCCGGCGCGCTCTTCCTCGTCTCGGCGGCGCTCGAGCTCGTCTCGCTCACCTCGGCCGTCCCGCTGTTCGGCGCCCTGCGCGGCGGCGCGCTCGCCGTCGTCTACCACCTCGCCTACGTCGGCGTGTTCGCGGCGATGGGCGTGGCCCTCCTCCGCCCGCGCCCGTGGGGCCTCTACGCGATCCTCGGCGGCACCGCGTTTTACACCCTCGAGCGCGCCCTCTTCGCCTTCGACACCGAGGCCCGCAAGGCCGAGCTCGCGCACGCGCTCGAGGGCCACGAGGAGGTGGCCTCGCTGCTCCCCGCCGAGTCGATCCTCGGGGTCGGCACGCTCACGGCGTTCGTCGTGGTCGTCTGCTGGTGGGGGTTCGCGGCGTACTGCGCGGTGAAGCGCGACTATTTCCTCGCCCCGCGCGAGGGCTCACCCCGCGGCTGAAGCCGGCTCGAGTCTCCGCTCCGTGTCGCCCGGCGCGGGCGGCGGCGCGAGCATCGCGCGCTCGATGGCCGCGACCGCCTCGCCGAGCCCGTCCTCCGCGCGCACCGCGCGCCCGAGCGAGCGCGCGCGGGCCTGCATCACGCGATCGCGGAGCATCCGATCGATCGTCGCGTGCAGCCACCGCGCGTCGAGCTCGCGGTGCGCGCACGGCGTGAGCCCGACACCCAGGTCCGCGGCGAGCTTGCCCCACACCGGCTGGTCGCCGAGGTGCCACACGATGGTCTGCGGCACCCCGGCGCGGAAGGCGGCCGCCGTGGTGCCCGCGCCGCCGTGGTGCACGACGCAGGCGGCGCGCTCGAAGAGCCACGAGTGCGGCACGTACGGCGCGACGTGCACGTTCGCCGGCAGCTCGCGCGCGCCGAGCCCCGCCCAACCCGACTGGAGCACGACCCGCCGCCCGAGGCCGCTCGCCGCCTCGAGGATCGTCGCCGTGGTGGCCGCGGCGTCGAGCCCCATCATCGAGCCGAAGCCGATCACCACCGGCGGCTCCTCGGCCACGAACGCCGCGAGCGCGGGGTCGGGCTGGAAGTGGCTCTCGTCGACGAACCAGTAGCCCGTGACCACGGTCTGCGGGTGCCAGCCAGGGTCTTGCGTCATGACGTGGGGGCTCACGGCGACGAGGTCGAGCAGCCTCGAGTGCGAAGCCTCGAGCAGGATGTCGGTCCACGGGGCGAGCCCCGCCTCGCGCACGATGGTGTTGAGGGGCGCGTCGGTGGTGCGGCGCAGGAGCCGCGCGGCCAGCCACCAGCCCGCGGTGTTCAGGAGCACGCCGAGATCGTGCCCCGTCGGACCGTACCCGGCGCCGCGATGAATAGGTGCAAAATGCACGCTGATGTGCGGCGTCCCCTCCGCGCGCGCCGCCGCGACGGCCGCGACGAACAGCGGCGGGTAGATGACCACGTCGACCTCGCGGGCCAGCGCGCGCAGCTCCGCCACCGACGCGCGCTCCGACTCGACGATCCCCTCGATGACGCGCGCGAGCTGCGCGAGCGGCGCCTTCTCGGCGAGGATGCGCTGGAACGTCAGGCGAAGCTCTGCCTCGTCCCACGGCGGCCCCACGACCGAGAACGGCAGCCCGAGCGCGCGCGCGGGCGGCTCGTAGTTGTCGCTCGCGGCGACGACGACGTCGTGCCCCGCGGCGCGCAGGCGCTGGGCGAGCCCGAAGAAGGGCAAGACGTCGCCGTTCGAGCCCGTGCTCGCGATGAGGACCCTGCGGGGGGTCGAGGTCGGTCGCTCCATGGCGGCAGTGTAGTCGCGATCGCGCCCGCAGCGGGGGCCACGGAGGCCGCGCCCGCGTTGCGACGCCGCGCGGCGGAGAGTACGTGTCCATGAGATGGCGACCACGCTCGGCCCCGCCCGCGACGCGCGCGGCTTGAAGACCGTCTCCCTCGGCATCGAGGGGATGACCTGCGCGAGCTGCGTCGGGCGGGTCGAGCGGGCGATCGCGGCGGTCGACGGCGTGAGCCACGTCGCGGTGAACCTCGCCACCGAGTCGGCGACCGTCGAGGCGCGGGCGGGCGTGGCGGCCGAGGCCCTCGCCGCGGCCGTGCGCGACGCCGGCTACGAGGCGCACGAGACCCGCCAAGACGCGCCCGAGCCCCCGAAGGAGCGGCGGCTCGACGCCGACACCTGGCTCGCCCTCGGGCTCTCCACGCCCCTCGTGCTGCTCACCATGTTGCCCATGGCGATCCCCGCGCTCCACGAGCGCCTCGCGACGCCGATGCACTTCCTCATGGGCTGGGGCGGATTCCTGGTGGCGGCGCCGGTGCAGCTCTTCGCGGGCCGCCGGTTTTACCGCCAGGCGCTCGCCGAGGTGCGGCACCGCGCGCTCGGCATGAGCACCCTCGTGGCGCTCGGCAGCTCGGCGGCGTTCTTCTACTCCACCGCGGTGTTGGTCTTTCCGTCGATTTTTCCGACAGGTACGGCGCACACGTATTTCGAGGCGTCCGCCTCGATCGTGACGCTGGTGCTCGTGGGCAAGGCCCTCGAGGCGCGCGCGCGCGACCAGACCGCGGTCGCCTTGCGCAAGCTCTTCTCGCTCCGCCCCCCGACGGCGCGGGTGCTCCGCGAGGGCAAGGAGGTGACGCTCCCGCTCGCCGAGGTGCGCGTCGGCGACCGGGTGGTCATGCGCCCGGGCGAGGCGTTCCCGGTCGACGGCGCCGTCGTGGAGGGCGAGAGCCTCGTCGACGAGTCGTCGGTCACCGGCGAGCCGCTGCCGGTCGTGAAGCGGCTCGGCGATCGCGTGTTCGCCGGCACGACCTTGAGCCGCGGCGCGCTGGTGCTCGAGACCACCCAGGTGGGCGAGGACACGACGCTCGGTCAGGTCATTCAGCTGGTGCAGAACGCGCAGAGCGAGAAGAGCGAGGCGCAGGCGATGGCGGACCGCGTGGCGGCGGTGTTCGTCCCGATCATCCTGACGATCGCGGCGCTCGCGGCCGGCGCGTGGCTCGCGCTCGGCCCCGCGCCCGCCCTGCCGCGCGCCCTCGTCGCCGGCGTGGCCGTGCT
>CAZHGG010000581.1:0-4721 GCA_964531755.1 uncultured Polyangiaceae bacterium | reverse complement strand
CCGCGCGGCGCCTGCCGTTCGGGATCGCGACCGTGGTGCCGGGCGAGCGCGTCGAGCTCTTCGTGGTGCCTCGCGGCGCGCCGGGCCAGTCGATCGTCGCCACGTGGAACACGGTCGATCGCCTCCACACCACCGCGCCGGCCGAGAAGACCCCGGTGCTCGACGTCGCGCTCGAGGGCGAGCCCGTCGTCGGCAGGGACCTGCCCCCGCCGCAGCTCGCGGTGTTCGAGCCGGTGGCCGGGGTGGACGCCTCCGCGCCGCCCGCCCGCGCCCTCGCCTTCGTCGACGATCGTGGCGCGCTCTCGATGACGCCCGCCGAGATGTTCACGGTGCGCGCGGGCACCTCCGAGGTGTGGACGGTCACCAACCTCACGGGCCAAGACCACCCGTTCCACCTGCATGGCTTCGCGTTTCAGGTCCTCGACACGGGCGCCGGGCCGCCGCCGCAGCGCGAGCTCCGCGACACGGTCAACGTGGTGGCGCGGCAGCGCCTGACCATCGCCGTCCCGTTCGACGACCGCGCGGGCACGTGGATGTTCCACTGCCACATCCTCGACCACGCCGACGTGGGCATGATGGGCATGTTCATGGTGCGCTGACGCAAGACCACCTCGGGCGGTGCCCCCGGGCTTCACAGGCCGGGGTCGCGTGTCCTTCAACAGGCTGCGAGCTAGCCGCCGTCTCTCGTGCCGCGGGTAGTGGGTGCGGGCGCGTGGGGCGCGTGGGGGCCGCGCCCGATCGGCGCGAGATCGAGGAGCACCGCCGCGTCGCACCCGCGGGTCGGCGTGGGGCCCGTCTCCGCCCGGGCGCAGCTCGCGTAGTCGCCGGACTGCGCGAGGGTGCGCCCGCGGGCCGCGCGCTTCGCGGAGTCGGCCCGGCTCATGTCGAAGGCGCCGATCGCGAATCGCCGCACGAGGTGCGTGGCCTCGGCGCAGGTGCCGACGAGGTGCTCTTCGCGCACCGATTGGCTGGAGGCGGCGCGCCGCCCCACCGTGACGATCCGGAGCTCGAGCCCTCCGCCGCGCGCGAGCTCCGGGGCGAGCTCCTGGGCGAGGTGCTCCCCGCCGCGCGGCAGGTACGCGCGGATCTCGTCGGCGGTGGTGAGCAGGAGGGCCTGCTCTTGCCGCTCGACGCCGGCGTAGGAGTAGGTGCCCTCGGCGCGGCAGCCCTTCACCAGGCGGATGCCGTTGCAGTCGTAGGCGACCATCGCGAGGCCGTCGCGCGCGACGAGGTCGAGGTCGACCAGCTCGCCGCGGGGCCAGTCCACGATGAGGGTCGTGGCGAACCCCGCGACCGCGTCGCACGGATGGCCCGCGTCGACGCCCGCCGTCGGGCCGCGCGGCGGCGGCGTGAGGCATGCGGCCGCCCCGACGCCGAGCGCAGCGAGGGAGGTGATCGCCGCCGCGAGCGGGCGGAGGGGCAGGCGAGGGCGCATGCCGCGAGGGTAGCGAACTTCTGCCGAGGGGGTGAGCCGCGCTGCACGCGGGGGCGCGCTCGACTGTGCGCGCCGGTCGCGCAGAGGCGGTCGACTCCCGGTGGAACGGTGCTAGGTTGCCTCGCTCGCCGGGAGGTCCCGGGAACGGAGTTGCGCATGAAGCTCGGCTGGTACGGTGGGTTCTTGGGTCTCTTCCTCATTGGGCTCGGCGGCGCGTGCTCGTCGTCGACCGCCCGGCAGGTGTTCGACGATCCGGTCGATGGGAGCGCCTTCACCGACGCCGCGCCGCCCCCGTCGGACGAGACGGGCGCCCTCTTCCAGGACGCCGCGCCCCAGGAGGACCTGTCGCCGAAGGGCAACTGGTCGGGCCGCGTCTACACCCCCGCGGGGGACATCCCCATCGCCGGGGCGCTCGTGTACCTCTCACAGAAGCGCCCCGATCCCATCCCCGACGGCAACTTCTGCGACAAGTGCGTCGAGCTCGAGAAGAGCGTCCCCAAGACGCTGTCGAAGGCCGATGGCACCTTCGTCGTCACCGCGAACCGCACGGGCGTGCAGTACCTGGTCATCCAGAAGGGGCAGTTCCGCCGCGTCGTGGAGATCGACGTGAAGGGCGGTGACGTCACGGTCGCCAAATCCGACACCACCTTCCCGCGCCGCAAGGACGCGGCCACGGGCGACATGGTGCCCACCACGGCGGTCGTCGACACGAACTACGACGACATCGAGGAGGCCCTCACGCGCCTCGGCATCCCGATCACCGACACCATCCCGCAGGCGCAGCGCGTGGCGTTCCTGCGCGACGCGACCAAGCTCGCGAGATACAACATCATTTTCTTGCCGTGCGGCACGTGCGCCACAGCCGGCGGCAGCATCTTCAGCGGCCCTGACGACGCGCTCGACCCGGCGATCCAGCGCAACCTGAGGGAGTGGGTCCAGAAGGGCGGGAAGCTCTACGTGACCGACTTCGAGTACTCGTTCATCAACGAGACCTGGAAGAACTACGTCACGTTCACCCCGAACAAGGGGTGCGACTCGAGCGCGTACGACACGCCCGCCACGATCGCCGATCCGGGCCTCAAGGACTGGCTCGACGGCCAGAACCACCGCAGCGTGACGTTCGAGAACGCGTGGATCAAGGTCGAGCGCGTGAACGAGGTCGACGTGCCGGACGGCGCTGGCGGCACGAAGAAGCTCACGCCGAAGGTGTGGGCGTTCGGCAACGACGGCACCAAGAACCGCCCCATGACGCTGAGCTTCGAGGACGCCTGCGGCCGCGTGCTCTACAGCGCGTACCACACCGAGGGCGACGGCAGCGGCACGGCGCTCCTGCCGCAGGAGAAGGCGCTCGTGTACGTGCTCTTCGAGGTCTCGACCTGCCTCATCGACCCGATCATCCCGAAGTAGGCGCGCGCCTGCGCGGCGCCCGACGAGGGAAGACACATGGCGCCCGCGGCCTCCCGCCGCGGGCGTCTCTGCGTGCGCGGCGCCGGCTCACTCCTCGGCGGGGCGACCGCGGGTCTTCGGCGCGAAGCTGACGCGCCGCACCTCGTGGATGCGCCCGCCGTCCAGCGCGCCCTCGACGAGCTCGTAGCCCATGAGGCCGAAGATGCGGCCCCGCAGGAACAGCGGCCGCGCGTTCCCGTACCAGTCGACGCACGACGCGCGGCAGCCGTCGTCCGCGGGCCCCGCGGGGCGCGACGCGAGCTCGCCCACGGGCGACAGATCGAGCGCCTGGTTCTTCAAGAAGAGCACCTTGGCCGCGCCCTCGTCACCGTTGCCCCCGTGGTCGCCGCCCGCGCTCGCGCCCAGCACCGGGAGGCCGAGCAAGCCCGAGGTGTCGCTGTCGGGTTTGTAGAAGAAGCCGTGGCTGCGCTGCTCGCCCTGCGACGCGCCCTTCCGCACGTACACGCTCGCGACCTTCGGCGTGTCGCGGAGCGCGAGGGACGTGAAGTGGAGATCGCGCTCCCGCTGGCCCACGACGACGGCGTCCGAGCCGAGGGCCTCGAGTCGGTCGACCGAGTGCCCCACGTCGACCGCCGTCGCGTCGCTCGAGGCCTTCCCGGTGGCGTACGGGTACGCGTAGACGCGGGTGTCGCGGTCGGCGGCGGGGCCGCCGTAGTAGCCGCCGTAGGACGACTGCGCGCCGTAGAGCACGTGGCGCCCCACGAAGCGGTTCTGCAGCGCGTACCCCTTCGGCCGCGGCAGCCGCGTGAGGTGCCGGGGCGAGGCCTCCGTGGCGCCCTCGGAGAAGAGCCCGAGCGGCAGCCGCAGCATCGCGGCGTCGCCCGAGGTCGCCTCGCCACCCCACATCGCCTCGCTCCCGCCTGCATGAGTCTCGGCGCGGACGAACACGTTGAGGTGCCCCTCGTCTTCCAGGAACGAGAACTGGTCGATCGGGCCGCCCGCGACCTTCACGGCGCCGGGCGCGCCGCCGTCGAGGGGCAGGCGCACGACCGCGGAGGTCTGCCGGTGGGTGTCGCGATCGGTGGCCTCGTCGTAGTCGTACGTGTGCCCGGTCATCCACACGTACACGGCCGAGGCCGACACATAGAAGACGCGGCCCGGGGGGCCGAGGACGCTGGTGGCGGTGCACGCCAGCTCACGCGTCGAAAGATCGCAGCTGGTCACGGTGTGGAGCGCCTGCGGCCCGAGATCGAGCGCCGGGCGGTAGACGCGCGTCGCCTCCACGACGCGGTGAAAGTCCGCGGGCGTCGCGCCCGGGTGCCACTTGCGCACCGCCGGGAAGGTCGCGAACACGTCGCCGCCCTGCGGGTGGAGGTAGGAAGGCGTGTAGAATACAAGCTTCTGGCCGATGACGCGCGAGGCGTAGTTGCGGGCCGAGTAGTAGTCGTTGCCGCGCAGGTGGTACGTGGCGCGGAAGGCGACGCCGCCCGCGCTGTCGAGGTCGAACACGCCCACCTCCGTGCCGCCGCGCGCGTAGCTGTAGCCGATGACCACGGCGGTGTTCCCCGAGATGAGCATCTCGTCGTACCAGGTGCCGCGCGGATCGACGCCGGGCCCGAACGCGTCGACCGCGGCCACCGGCGTGAGGTTCTTCCCGTCGACGCGCACGGTGAAGAGGCGGCCGCGCCGCAGGATCACGAGGTGGTCGCCGTGCACCTTCACGATGCCGCCCTCGTCGACCCCGGCGGTCTGGTTGTTGGTGACGCTCTCGGCGCCCCCCTTGCCCGTCGCTGAGGCGGCCTTGGCCTCGGCGGCGGGTGTGGTGGCCTGCGCGACGCTGTCGCTCAGCGCCGATCCTCGCGACACACTCTGGTTGCGC
>CAZHGG010000580.1:0-4722 GCA_964531755.1 uncultured Polyangiaceae bacterium | reverse complement strand
AGTCCCGGCCGTCGGCGCGAAACGCCTCCCCGCGGCCCGCGCCGATGGCCGGGACTGGCGTGCGGGGCGGCGCGTCGAGCTCCGAGCGCTCGCGCCGGTCGCGCAACCCCGAGGCGTACGTGGACGTGCCGCGGGGCGCGCCCGGTCGCCCTCGGAAAACCGTTGCAGACCCCCCGGCGAAAACCGTTGCAGACGACGGAGAGAAAACCGTTGCAACGGATTCTCTGCCTGCCGAGCCGGGGCCCGACACGCGCGCGCTCGCACCCGCGACCCCCCGGGTTTCCACCCCCGTTAGGGGGGTGGAACCCGGCGGGGGCGAGGACGGCGTTGAGAAAACCGTTGCAGTGAAGCCCGGAGGGACGAAAACCGTTGCAGTCGATCCCGACCTCGCGAAGGTCCCGCCCGACAAGGCCGGAGGGTGGGCGGGCGAGGTGCTCGCCGCGAGCCGTGCCTTCTCAGCCGACACGACCCGCGCCGGGCGCGTCGAGCTCGGGCAGTTCCTTCAATCGGCGGGCTACCGGGCCGAGGATGTGCGCGTCATCGCCTGGTACTGGGGGCACGACCCCGAGGGCACGCTGCAACGGTTTTCCGGGCCGACGCGCGAGGGCTACAAGCTCTACGTCGTGCGCACGACCGAGCTCCGCAAACACCTCGACGCCGAGCGCCCGCTCGCGCGTGCGTGGTGGACGGCCCTTCCCGCGACGCTCCGCGGGCAGATCCAGCGCGGCGAGCGCGCGCCCCCGCGTGTGCAGCGTCCGCAGCTCGGGTTGAGCATCGCGGACAACACCAACGCCCTCGGTCCCCCCACGCGCCCGGCCGTGCAACGCGTCGCCGCCGCGGACGCACCCCCGAAGGCCTCGGGCAGTGGGTAGACGCCGGAAGCTCCAGCGTGCAAAAGTGTCGGGTACTGCCCTCCCGTTCACTCTCGACGCTGGATCTCCGACGCGAACCGTGGACTATCACCGACTCGCCCGTCTCGTCCATTCCCTCGGCCCCCTGGCCGTGCTCGACGCCGCCGGGGGCCTCCGCTCACGCTTCAAAGACCCTCGATTGCACCCGGCGATCCGAGGCACCGCGCAGGTCGAGGGCCCCGGCCCGGACCAGCTCGCCGAGCTCGCCGACCGGGGCGTGCTCGCCGCCGCGCGCGACGCGCACCGTCGCCTCCAAACCCTGCACCCCGCGCATCAGGAGACGGTTCGCTGGCTCGCCGACCGCGCGGGCGCCACGGTCGATCCCGGCGCGTGGGCGCTCGAGTACGGCCGGTCGCACGGCGCGGCCGAGGTGCGTCACCGCGAGGCCGAGCTCGGCGCGCGGATCGAGCGCTTCGAACTTCTCCTCACGGCCGAGCGGCGGAAGAAGGGCGCGATCACCGCGTCGCGGGCGAAGGAACGCGACCGCCTGACGAGCGCCCTCGGCCAGCTCACCCCTGCGCGCCGTCGTCTCGCCGCGGCCCTGCGATGGTGGGGCGAGCTGCGCTTCGACGCCGCCGCGCGCGCGTGGTGGGGAGAGCCGGAGTGCGAAGGGTCGCTCGACGAAGCGACCGACGAGGCCGCGCCGCGCGCACAGACGGGCTTTTTTCCCGCCACTTCGCGCAAAGTGCGCGGCGCCGCTTGACGCTCCATCATATTCTCAGGTTTCGTTGTTTGGACTGGCAGGGGTATGTCCAGAGCATCCAGAGCAACCACCAAGGCGCTCCGCGCCCGTGAGCTCGCGCGCAGGCTCGGCGTCTCGCTCCCGACCGCCTACCGGCGCATCGAGGCGATGCGCGCGCGCCAGCACGACCCCGAGGTGCTGCGCGTCGTCACGCGTCCGGTGAAGATCGGGCGCGGCGCGCTGCGCGAGGCCCTGCACGTGCTCTGGCCGATCACCCCGATCGCCGCGAACGACGACGCGACCGCGAACGACTGACACCCTCTCTCTCCCTCCGCTGCCCCGGAGACCTTTCCCCATGGCCCGACGCCCGCGCACGCCCGAGCCGCCCGCGTTGCCGGGCCTGCCGCCCCTCGCGCAGGACGCCGTCGACCCGCTCGACGCGATCCTCGGCGACGTTGACCCCGGCACCCGCGCGCTCGTCCGGCTCCAAGCGCCGGAGCATCAGGCCGACGTGGCGCAACACCTTGTGAAGGTCCGTCGCGCGCGCGCCACGTCCCGCGCGGCCGACCGCTCGGGCAAGCTCGGCGAGGCGTGGGTCGAGGATCACCACGTCCGCGCCATCGAAGACCTCGGGATCGCCGCGGCCATCTGGAAGGTCGGCGCGCCGTGGGTGCCCCACGTGGTCGGCGGCAAGCTCGCGCGCGACCGCCGCGGACGCGTGCTCGGCGCGGTGATCGACGTGGCGCCGCCGGACTACCTCGGCGTGCTCGACGACGGCCGCGCGCTGGTCGTCGAAGCGAAGCGCCGCAGCGGGCGTCTCGCGCGCGACGCCGCGAACGATGACGGCACGGAGAGCCGCGCCGCGATCGAGACGCACCAGGCCGACGACCTCACGAAGGTCGCCGCCACCGACGCGCTCTCGCTCGTCGTGGTGACGTTCGTGCGGTCGAGGGCGCGGCAGACCTACGAGGTGCGGGTCGCGGTCCCGTGGTCGATCCTCGCCACGCGCTGGCGCTCGCCGGGCGGCGGGGCCCTCTCCGTCGGCCCGGAAGACCTCGACGACTGGCGCGTGACCTCGGACTGCTACCTCGCGCGCTTCGTCCCCGCGGGGGTGTAGCCATGCCGAAGGGCACGCCGCTCTCCCCGGAGCAGAAGCGCACGCTCGTCAAGAGCTACACGAAGTCCGGCAACGTCGCCCACGCGGCGCGCGCGGCCGGGTGCTCCTACGCCGCGGCGTGGGAGCATCTTCTCGGCGCGAAGAACGATAGAAGACGATTTCTCCATCGCGTCGCGACCGAGCGGGGCGAGCGGGAAGCGCGCGCCGACGTGATGCGCACGCTCGACCGGATCGAGCGCGTGCTCGTCGCCGACGTCGACACGAACCTCAACCAGAACGCCCCGATCGGGATCGAGCCACGCGACCTCGGCAACCTCGCCCGGTCGCAGGGCTACCTCCTCGGCGTCCTCAACCGCGTGAAGGTGTCCGACGCGAAGGCCGAGGCCCGCCTCGGCGACCGCGAGGACGCCCGGCGCCTCGCCCAGCTCGCCCGCAAGCGGGCGCGGCTCGAGATCGCGAAGCTCGAACGCGAGGCCCTGGACGCGCGCGGCGAGACCGGCGGAAAGATCGTGAGCCCCGACGATCCGCGGTGGGCCGAGATCCAGCGCGAACTCTTCGGGCAGGAGCGCCAGGGGATGCACGATGCGCGACCCCACCGAGACGCTTCTCCTGTGGCTCCGAAGTAGCTTCCTGGCGTATCAGCTCAAGTGGGCCCTCGAACCGGCCCGCTTCGCGCTCGCGCTCAAGGGGCGCCAGCTCGGCTTCACCGACGGCACCGCCGCCGGGTGCATCCTCGGGGGCCTGCGCGACAAGCGCCCGCAGATCGTGCTCTCGGCGGCGCAGAAGAACGCGAACGAGCTCATCGAGGCCGTCCGCACGCACTGCCTCTTCCTCGCCGCGATCGGCTACCGGGGCGCGGCCGACTTCGCCGTGGACAACACGGAGGAGATCCGGTGGCGCTCGGGCGGGAGCGTGCGCGCGCTCGCCGCGAACCCCCGCACGGCCCGCAGCTTCCACGGCGACCTCTGGCTCGACGAGTTCGCGTATCACCAGGACGCCGAGGCGCTCTGGAAGGCCGCGGCCCCGATGGTCACGCGCGGCGACTGGCGCGTGCGCGTCTTCTCGACGCCCAACGGGGCGCAGGGGACCTTTTACGACTGGTGTCAGTCCCCGCCGAAGGGGTGGGCGTTCCACAAGGTCTCGCTCGACGACGCCGAGCGGGACGGGCTCAAGGTCGATCGCGCCGCGCTCCTCGCGCTGGTGCATGGCGACCCGCGCGTCTTCGGCGAGGCGTATCTCTGCCAGTTCCTCGACGCCGACCTCCAGTACCTCCCGAGCGAGCTTGTGCTCCCGGCCCGGGACTGGATCGGCCCGACGCCCGACTTCGCGAGCGCGCCGATCTACGGCGGCCTCGACGTGGGGCGCACGGTGGACCTCACGGTGCTCACGCCGGGCGCCCTGGTCGAGCGCGCGGTGCGCCGCGACGGCAAGGACCGGATCGAGCGCATGGCCTGGACGGTCGCCACGCTCACGGCCAAGCGCACGGCCTTCAAGGCGCAGAAGCGGATGATCTTCGGGGCGCACGAACGCCTCGGGTTCACGCGCCTCGCCGTGGACAAGACGGGCCTCGGCACGCAGCTCGCCGAGGAGCTTGTCGAGGCCATGGGCGAGGACGTGGTCGATCCCGTCCACTTCACGAACGACGTGAAGGCCGACCTCGCGACGCGCGTCTTCGTGTGGCTGCGCGACGGGCGCGTGCGGTTCGAGAAGGGCGAGAACGGGCGCCTCCTGGCCGAGGAAGCCTGCGCGGTGCGCCGCAAGGTCACCGCCCACAACAACGTGATCTACGAGTCGCCGCGCACCGCGAACGGGCACGGCGACCGCTTCTGGAGCTTCGCGCTCCTCCTCCGCGCCATGGACGGCCCCGAGCTTGCCCGCGGCATGGGCGACGAGCCCCTGTTCGCCGTCGCGTGACCTCCCGAACCTCCCGATGAAGTACTCGCTCCTCCAACGCGTCCACCCGGACACGGAGCCCGCCGCCGTGCGGCGCTACCGCGACCTCTTCGAAGGGG
>CAZHGG010000579.1:0-4723 GCA_964531755.1 uncultured Polyangiaceae bacterium | reverse complement strand
CCTCCGTGCCATGGCCGAACCTCCTCGGCAAGGGCTCTCGGGCGCCGGGAAGGTGAAGGTGCCTGCCGCCACGCCGTCCCGCCATCCGCCAGCTTGTGAAAGGTGGCTTGATTCGCCTACGCTCCCCCGACGAGCGCGGGCCAAGCCGCTCCATTTCCAGTACTTCGCGCTCCACGCCCCTTGGTGAGCCGCGCCCGCGCGGTGGACCTCGACAGGTCCAGTGGACCGCGCGAGGTCCGTCCCGCTTCGCAGGAAACGCCGTCGGATCGTCGTGGCCACCAGGAACGCCCCTTGCTTTGATGGGCGCATGCAACCCATCCGCGCGCTTGGCCTCGGACTCCTCGCGAGCTCACTCGTCACCGCCGCGAGCTGTGGGACCACCTCGGCTATCGTGGCCGGCTCGGACGCGCAGCCTCCCCCGCCCGAAGCCGCGGCTCCGAGCGACGCACCGACCACGCCTCCGCCCCCGCCACCCCGGCGCCCGAACATTCTCTTCGTCCTGAGCGACGACCAGCGGGCGGACAGCGTCGCGTGCATGCCGCAGCTCCTCGCCCAGCTCGCGGCGAAGGGCACCTCGTTTCGCAACAGCTTCTCTGCGACCCCCCTCTGCTGTCCCGGGCGAACCTCGATCCTCACCGGGAAATACGCCCACAACCACGGCGTGGAGACGAACGGCGACATCGAAGACGGCGATCCGGTGAAGGGCGTCTCGGGCAACGAGTCCTTCAACACGAACGGCAACGAGAATCTCGTGTTCACGCGCTGGCTGCACGACGCGGGCTACCGCACGGGCCTGATTGGCAAATACCTCAACGGCTATACCGACGTGTACACACAGAACCGCGGCTACGTGCCTCCCCACTGGGACGAGTGGCGCGCGTTCCTCGGGGCGGAGTACTACAACGTGACGATGGTCGAGCGGGGCCTCGGCGAGGCCAAAGCCAAGGCGGTCTGCTACGAGACCAACCTCACCGACGTGAAGGGGCTCTCTCCCTGCGATCCGGTCACGGACGAGCGCCGCACCGGCGCCGAGCACTACTCGACCGACGTGCTCGCGGGACACGCCAAGTCGTTCATCCAGCGGGCGGCGCAGGACAAGGTCCCGTTCTTCCTCTACTTCGCGCCGAAGGCTCCCCACGGCCCGTTCCTCTCGCCCGCGCGCTACCAGCCCGACCACGGCGCGGTCGCGTTCACCCCGACGGCCATGCAGCGCCTCGGCGCGTGCCCGCTGTTCGAGTGGGCGAACCGCCCGGTGAGTTTCCTCGAGGAGGACGTCACGGACAAGCCCGACTGGGTCCAGAACGAGGTCCCGAAGACCCAGGTCGGCCGCGACAAGATGCGCGTGCAGCAGGACGAGACGCGGAAGCTCCAGCTCGCCAGCGTGCTCGCTACCGAGGACGCGCTCGCGGAGCTCGTGAAGACGCTCGAGGCCGCGGGAGAGGCCGAGAACACCATCATCGTCTACAGCGCGGACAACGGCTTCGGCTGGGGCGAGCACTGGTGGGGGAAGAAGAACTGCACCTACGACGCGTGCTCGCGAGTCCCCCTCATCGTCTACGATCCGCGCCATCCGCAGGCCAATCGCGTGGTCGATACCCTCGCAATGAACATCGACATGGCGCCTACGTTCGCCGAGCTCGCCGGCGTGACGCCGCCTCCGGGGACCAAGATGAACGGCAAGAGCCTCGCCGGGCTCGTCACGGGCGCGTCCGGAGAGCTCTCGCGGGCCCAGGTGCTCACCGAGTGCTGGGGCGCGGGAGCGGGCCCCGACACGCAAGCCGCCGTCCGCACCGACCGCTACAAGTACGTCGAGCACTACGAGGACACCTCGCGCGCGAAGGTCCGCACGCACTCGGCGGGCGGCGAGGACGTCGAGCTCTACGATCTCAAGAAGGATCCGAGCGAGGCCGACAACCTCCTGCGCGTGCCGGACGCGACGCTCGTCCGACTCGGGACGACGCGGGCCGACGTCGAGAGCGTGCGCGCCACGCTCCGCACCGCCCTCACGGGGCTGCGCGCGGAGTAGTCGGCTCGCGCGATTCGTGATCGCGGGCTACGAGGGCGGCGACGCCGGGTCGGGGGCCTTGTCGGGGAGGACACACGCGGCGTCCGGGCCCGTCTCCTTCGCGACCGCGGCCTCCGCGCCCGCCGGCGGCTCATTGGCGATCTTGCCGTCCGCGGCGTCCTCGGCGACGAACTCCGAGCGAATGCGCGACGCCACGAAGAGCCCCGCGACTCGAAGCGAACGAGGACCCCCATCCGCGCCAGAATACCGCGGCTCGCGCCCGCTCGACCGCTCAACCGCTCGACCGCCCTCAGCCCACGAGGCCGCGCCCGAGCTCCGCCGCGAGCGCCTCCCCCTCGCAGCTCGCGAAGCTCCGCGGGGCGACGGTGGTCGGGGCGACGACGCGGCCCGAGAAGGCCGACGCCCTCCGCGCGCTCGGGGTCGACCACGTGATCGTCAGCTCCCGCGAGGACGTCGCCCACGCCGCGCGGCGGCTCGGGGGCGTCGACGTGGTCTTCGAGATGGTCGGGGGCACGGAGGCGTACAAGCGCGGCCTCGCGTGCCTCCGGCCGTTCGGGCGCATGGTGGTGTTCGGCGCCGCCTCGGGCGAGCTCCGCGGCGCGCTCGAGCCCGTGGGGCTCATGGCGAAGAACCTCACCGTGTCGGGGTACTCCCTCACCGGCGTGGTCGCCAACCGCGCGCGCTGCGCGCCGCCCCTCGCGGTGTTCGTGGAGGACGTGCTCGCGAGCGCCAGGGCGTCCTCCCAGGGCAGCCGACCGCGGCACGGCGATGACGTCCAAGCAGGTGCGATCACTTGAACCGCCAGCGCACGCCGGCCGGCAGATCCTCCAGGAGGACGCCCCTTTGATCGAGCTCCTTCCGGATCGCGTCGGACGTCGCGAAGTCCTTCGCCTTCTTCGACGCTTGCCGCGCGAGCACGAAGGTCTCCACCGTTCCCCCGTCGAGAGAGCTCACCGCGCGCAGCGACTCGAGCGAAGGCAGCGTCGCCAGGTCCGCCGCCGCGAGCGCCTCCTTGGTCACGACGCCGGAGCGCACGCGCCGGTCGAGCACGTCGAGCACGCCGTCGATGCGGTCCATCGCCTCGCGCGCCATGCGCGCGTCGCCCGCGGCGAGCGCGCGCTGGTTGAGCTCGCCGATCAGCTTGAACACCGCCGCGAGCGCGACCGGCATGTTCAGGTTGTCCCCGAGGCCCGCGTCGAAGTCCGCCTCGCACGCGCGCACGAGCTCCTCGAGCTCCTTCGAGGGGGCGCCGTCTCCCTGCGCTTCGACCAGGCGCTCGTAGCGGTTCTGGATCTTCTCCACGCTGGCCTTCGCCTGGCCGAGCACGTCGAAGGTGAAGTTCATCGGCTGCGTGTACTGGTTCGAGATCAGCGCGTACCGGAGCACCGCCGGCGGCACCTTGCCGCCCTCGAAGCCGAGGCCCGCGAGCTTCGCCGCGAGCGCGTCCTTCCCCCACGCCTTCGGGTCGAAGAGCTCGCGCGCGGTGAAGAAGGTGCCGTCGCGCTTGGACATCTTCTTCCCGTCCACGAGCAAGTGTCGCCCGTGGACCCAGTACTTCGAGAAGCTCACCGGCGGGCTCGCCTCTTCGGCCGCGCCGAAGGACTGGGCGATCTCGCACTCGTGATGCGGGAAGATGTTGTCTTCGCCGCCGGTGTGGACGTCGATCACCGGGCCGAGGTGCGCGCGCGACATCGCGGAGCACTCGATGTGCCAGCCGGGGAAGCCGGCCTTGATGCGCGCGTCCACGCCCTTCGGCGCGAGCCTCTGGAGCTTCTCCCAGTCGCCTTCGGGCCAGCCTCTTGGCGAGTGCGGGTCCCACTTCATCAGGTGCTTGTCGTCCACCTTCCATAGCGCGAAATCCCGCGGGTCCTTCTTCTCCTCGCGCACGGCGACGCGCGCGCCCGCCTCGAGGTCCTCCAGCACCTTGCCCGAGAGGTTCCCGTACTCGGGGAACTTCGCGACGTCGAAGTAGACCTGCCCCGCGCTGTCCGCGTACGCGAAGCCGCGCTGGATGAGCCGGTCGATCATCACCAGCATCTCCGCCACGTGCGACGTCGCGCGCGGGTGGAGGGCCGGGTCGTTCGCCTCGTCGCCCTTGTAGATCTTCAGGCGGAGGGCCTTCGCGTCCTCCACGAAGGCCGCCTCGAAGTGCTGCGCGACCTTGTACGGGTCGGTGCCGAGCTCGCGCGCCGCCTTCGACAGCTTGTCCTCGCCCGTCGCGTCGGCGAGGTGGTCTTGCGTCATGTGGCCCACGTCGGTGATGTTCATCACCTGGCGCACGCTGTACCCGAGCTTCTCGAGCGTACGCCGCAGGACGTCTGCCATGAGAAAGCTCTTCATGTTGCCGATGTGCGCGAACGAGTAGACCGTCGGCCCGCATGTGTAGAAGCGGACGTTCTTGGATCCGGGGTCGATGGGCAGGAAGACCTCGAGGGTCTTCGTGTACGTGTTCTTCAGCTTCAGCATGGGGACGAGCCCCACACCTTACCTCAGCCGCCTTCCTCCTCCGCCCGAACCACCAGGCGATCGCCAGGACGAGCCTTGGGCCCGCCGCGGCGCCCCCGCAAGGCTCGTCGGCGCGCGCGCGGCTCGGCCGGCTCACGCGCTCCGCGGCTCGCTACCGCTCGACCGCCCTCAGCCCCCGAGGCCGCGCCCGAGCTCCGCCGCGAGCGCCTCCCCCTCGCCCGGCTCGTACAC
>CAZHGG010000578.1:2145-4724 GCA_964531755.1 uncultured Polyangiaceae bacterium | reverse complement strand
CAGCGCGCATGAAACGCCTGACAGTCTTTGCGGTCGCGTTTGTCGCTGCTGCCTTCGCCTCGCCGCTCCGCGCCGACGAGGCGGAAAAGGTCTGCGGCGGCATTGCCGGCTTGCAGTGCGGCGAAGGCCAGTTCTGCGATGTGCCAAATGGCTCCTGCGGCGCGGCCGACCAGACAGGCTTCTGCGTGCCGAAGCCGCAAGCCTGCACGCTCGAGTTCGCGCCGGTGTGCGGCTGCGACGGCAAGACGTACTCGAACGCGTGCGAGGCCGACCGCGCCGGCGCCAGCGTGGCCTCGACGGGCGAGTGCCCGCTCGCGGACGGCGCGGCCTGCGGCACCCGCGGCGTCCCCGGGCTGTGCGCCCCGGGGTCGTTTTGCAAGCGCAACGTCGCCGCCGCGTGCGGGGCCTTCGACGCGCCCGGCGCCTGCACGAAGATCCCGGCCACGTGTGTACCCTCCCGCGACCCTGTGTGCGGGTGCGACGGCGCGAACTACGCGAACCCGTGTGAGGCGGACAAGGCCTCGGTCAGCGTGAAGTCCGCGGGCCCCTGCCCCGTGTGAGCGCGGCGCCGACGCCGGCGCGCGTCGCGAGCGCCACGGCGCAGAGGCGGCGCGCGCGCGTACCGGTGCGAACTCGCTGCGCCGTGAGGGTCACTGCGCGCAGCGGAACCCGATCTCGTCGTGTCCGCCGGTGTTCGCGTAGTTGCCGAACCGAACGGTCGCCGCGACGCTGTTCGTCACCAGCGTCCCCAGGCCGCTCCCTCGGCAGGTGTACTGGCCGGGAGACGGGGCCGCCGCATAGTCCTTTCGGTGCTGACTCGACGTCATCTCCCAGAGGTTTCCGGCCATATCGAGCAGGCCGAACGCGCTCTTTCCGGAGGGGTAGCTGCCGACCGCGCACGTGCCCGTGAGACCGGACACGGTGTCCTTCGTGCAGACTCGCCCGCTCGCGCCCTCGTTCCCCCACGGATACTTGCGCCCGTCGGTCCCGCGCGCGGCGTACTCCCACTCCTCCTCGGTCGGGAGCCGCCCGCCCTTCCACCGACAGAACGCCTTGGCCTGCTCCCAATCGACGCAGTTGATGGGGTGGGTCTTGCGGCCCGCCTTTCCCCAGTTGCAGGCCGCGGAGCGCGTGAGCCCGCTCACGCTGCAGGCACCGGCGAGCGCGCACGCCTCGTAGGCGGCGACCGTGACCTCGGTCACGTCCATCCAGAACTCGCTCACGACGGCGGGGTGCATGGGCTTCTCGGCGTCGAAGCCCTCCTCGGTGCCCATCATGAACCTGCCCGCGGGGATCTTCACCATGCCCTCATGGGAGGCGCTGGGCGTCTCCGGTTGGGCGGCGGGCGGCGGCGTGGCGGCGTCCGACACGCACCCGCGTCCTGCCACGAAATGGAGCCCTCGCGCGCACGTCGCGTCCACCCGCGCCACGCAGGCGGTCCCGCTCCATTGGCTGCCCGCGGGGCAGTCTACTTGGGTCACCACGCTCTTGCGGACGCACTTGTTGCCTTGCAGCGAGCTCCCCGAGGGACACTCCGGAGCGGCCTCCGCGTCGAGCGCAAGGAGCGCCACGCGCAGCGGCACACCGCAGCCGTCGTTCGCCGCGTGCGCCCGCTGCGAGGTCTTGCACGCCTCCGCGTCCCCTTCGTCACCGAGCGACTCGACCTCCGCCTCGCTGCCTCCGCCGCCGCCTACGCCGAACACCGTGGCGCGCCCCTCCACCGCGCGCCGCTCCCCGGCCGCCATGGCGAACGCCCCCACGTGGATCGCGCTCACCACGTGGGTCGCCCGCCGGCAGTCGAGGCCTCGCAGGTCTGCGCGTCGGAAGGTCGACTCGGGCGGGAGCGCGTACTGACCCGCGAGCATGTAGTCCGTGCGCAGGGCGCGATCGCCCTTCACCTTTCCCGAGAAGCGGGCCGCGCCGACCGGGAGCTCGGCGAACAGCTCGCTCGCGTTGTGGGCGACCTTGCGCTCGTTCGCGCTGTAGGCCGAGAACGTGTAAGCCGCACTCGAGCCGATGCAGTTCGTGAGGAGTTCGAGCTCCACGTTGCAGCCCTTCGTGTGGTATCGCACGGCCACGACGCCACTCTGGCGGAGGCGGCTCAGGTTGGCTCGCGACCCCGGGTCCCACGCCATGAGATCCGGCTCGGTCGGCGGCCTCACCGCGCTGCACTGCACGCCGTCGAAGGCCTCGCCGGTGGTCGGGGCCTTCAGTGGATCGCCCGCCGGGTTGACGGGCGGCGTGCACGACGACGCGGTCGCCAGAGCCAGGCCCGCCCCCATCAGCCAACCCGCGCGCCGCATGCCCCACAGCGTAGGCGACTCGAGCCGCTCTTCACAAGCTCGCGACGACACGTGGAGTCGTCCGCGACGACGCGGGCGTGTCACGACGCCCCGGCGGTCGGCACCCTCCAATCTCCGAGGCGGCGTCGAGCTCGCCGCCCGAAGCGACGAGGCCAGTGGTCGCCGGTGATGAACTGCGAGCCGCGGGGCGCAGGCATGCACCGAGGAGGCGACGGCACATGGGGACGAGGACCGATCAGATCAAGGAAATCGTGGCCCGCGACTTCGCGGCGTGGG
>CAZHGG010000578.1:0-2045 GCA_964531755.1 uncultured Polyangiaceae bacterium | reverse complement strand
CCTACGACAGCACGGTCGAAGACGGCGACGACTGAAGAGTGACGCGGAGGCGACGAGACGAGCGCGCCTCACTCGGCGCAGATCGCGTCGGCCTCGATCTCCACCAGCATGC
This sequence comes from uncultured Polyangiaceae bacterium, assembly GCA_964531755.1. Classification (GTDB taxonomy): domain Bacteria; phylum Myxococcota_A; class Polyangia; order Polyangiales; family Polyangiaceae; genus JAAFHV01. The sequence goes on along the minus strand of CAZHGG010000578.1, from coordinate 1,933 downwards.
GCGGGTCGATCAGGGCGCGCACCTCCACCATGCTCGTCGCCGGGGCGATGTCCCGGAAGAGCTCGCCGTGCACGCGCCCGATCGCCTCCCACTGCGTGATGTCGACGACGAACATGCGCGTGCGTACGACGTCAGTGAGCTCGGCGTCCAGCCTGCGGAGGGCGGCGCGCACGTTCTCGATGCAGCGCCGCGTCTGGGCGGCGGCGTCGCCGAGGCCGACAAGCGCGCCCTGCTCGTCGAGCGCGGTGGTGCCGGTCACGGCGATGAACGGGCCCACGCGCACCGCCCGTGAATACCCGATGATGGACTCCCAAGGAGCGGCGGAGCCCGTGGCGCGCCGCTCGGCCCGAATGCGATGGTTCCTGGTCATGCGCGTACGCTACCAGCCGTCGTAGGTGCGGCGCCCGCCGCGCCTCCGTCTCCTCGGGTGGGGTCCGACCATTCGCGGCGCCGCCACGTTTCCGGTTGACGCGAGGCGCGGAGGACGCCGAGAGTCCCGCGATGACCGCGCCCGCTCGCGCCACCGCCGTCGCCGACGCGTCGACCTAGCCGCGATGCCCCCGCCCCTCGAGCTCCGCGACCCTCGCTCCCGCCCTGCGGCGCTCGCCGCGCTCCGCGACGCTGGGTTCGCCGTGCTCGGGCCGGACGCGCTCGCCGACGCCGCCGAGCTGCCACCCGGCGCGCTCGCCGGGCTCGAGCGCTCGTGGGACGACCTCCCGCCGGACCCCCACCTGCTCGACGGGGGCGCCTACCGTTTCCGCAGGCACGCGTGCTTCGTGCAAGAGCTCGCGGGCGCCGACGCCCTGTCGCCGACGCCGCCCCGCCCGCACTACCAGCCCGTGACCTACAACGCCCTCCACGGCGGCATCGTGCGGTGGTTCGCCCCCCTCGCGCCCGCCCTCGTGGAGTCGCCGGCGTTCGCGCGCCTCGTCGCCGGCCTCGGGCGCGCCTTCGCGGACGCACGCCTCGCGGCGAGGCCCGCGCGGTGGCACGTCGAGGCCCACGCGTTCCGCATCGATCCGCGCGAGGGCGTCGGCCGCCCGACTCCTGAGGGGGCGCACCGCGACGGCGTCGATTTCGTGGCCGTCGTGCTCGTTGAGCGACGCGGCGTGCGGGGCGGCGAGACCCGCGTGTTCGACGCCTCCGGGCCGCAGGGCGTGCGCTTCTCGCTGGAGCAGCCGTGGTCCGCGCTGCTGCTCGACGACGCGCGGGTGGTGCACGAGACGACGCCCATCCTCCCCGCGGAGCCGGAGGGGCACCGGGACACGCTCGTGCTCACCTACCGCGAGGCCGGCTTTCAGGAGCCGTGAGGCGAGGGCCAGCTCCTACGCGAGGCCGAGCTGACGCATCAGGCTGGCCGCGTCCTGGTAGTTGCGGATCCCGGCGATCTGGCCGTCGCGGATGTCCCACACCTCGCACACGGTGAACGTGACCGGCTTGCCCGTCGCGGGGACGGGGCCACCAGGCGTCATCAGCGGGCCCGAGTGCGTGCCGTAGGCCACGAACTCGGCGGTGACGCGGTCGTCGTCGGCGATCTGCCGCGTGACCTCGATGCGCAGATCGGGGAAGGCGGTCTTGAACCCGCCCAAGAACTCGCGGAACCCCCCGTGCCCGCGGTGCACCTGCCCGAAAGGGATCATCTCGACCACGACGTCAGCGGTCGCGTGCTTCAGCACGTCGTCCTCCTTGCCGGTGGAGAAGAGGCCGTAGACGCGGTTCTGCAGGTCCTTGTTGCTCTGTGCGCTCATGGTGTGACACCTCGATTGGGGTGGGCCCTCTGCCCACGCTCTACGGGCGTGACCGGCGCGCGTCACATCGTGACGGTCCAGTCGATCGCGACCCCTGGATCGGGGTCGTAGGCGCACGAGAAGCCGGTCTTGAGGCTCCGCTCGAGGTGGGCGCCCGCGGGGGGGTGGGCCGCCGCAACGACGGC